>NZ_LZKD01000255.1:0-32083 GCF_001668695.1 Mycobacterium sp. E2497 | reverse complement strand
CCGGCGATGCGGCCCAGCGTGTCCAGGAAGTCGTCGACATCGGTGACCCGCGTCTTCAGCAGGTAACCGACGCCGCGGCCGCTGGCCAGGAGCCGCATCGCCGGCTCGACGTCCACGTGCGCGGACAAGATCACCAGCCCGACCGGCGGCAGCTCCTCGCGGATTGTCATCGCGGCGTCGGTTACCTGCTGAAGACGCGGGTCACCGATGTCGACGACTTCCTGGACACGCTGGGCCGCATCGCCGGCGGCGCATGTGTGGTCGATCCGGCTCTGGTCCAGGAGTTGGTCGAATCGCGCACGCGCAACGACCCGCTGGCCGCGCTGAGCCCACGGGAGTTGGAGGTCCTCGCCCTGATGGCGGAAGGGCGCTCGAACGCCGGCATCGCCCGCCGCCTGTGGGTCACCGAGGGCACCGTCGAGAAGCACGTCCGCAGCATCATGACCAAACTGGAGCTGCGCGAGACCCCGGACGATCACCGACGGGTTCGTGCGGTCGTCACCTTCCTGAAGGCCCGCTGACCGGTGCCGAAAGCCAAGTCACAGGCCCTGTCTCGCCTGGGCTGGAGGTTGCTGTCGCGCGACCCACTGCCCACGCCGCTGGGGATCGCGGTCGCGACCGCCTGCATCGGCGTGGAGACCGCCGTCATGCTGCTGCTCAAGACGCTCGCCGAGGACAACGCCTTCGGCGTCCTCTACCTGATCGGGGTGCTGATCGTCGCTACCGGCTGGGGCCCCGGACTGGCCGCCGCCACCGCGGCGCTCAGCGCGCTCGCTTTCGACTACTTTCGTGGCTGGCCGGACAGCACGATGGTGCCGAGCCAGCCTCAGGACTGGACGGCATTGCTGGTCTTCGTCGTCGTCGGACTGGTGGCAAACGCCCTGGCGCGCACCGCACGGGCCCACGCCGCGGACGCCGAACAGCGGCGGCGAGACGCCGAGGCGAGCCGCGACGAGCTCGGTGTGCTGGCCGAGCAACAAGCCGCGCTTCGCCGGGTTGCCACTCTGGTCGCGCGCGGAGTGCGCCCATCGGACGTCTTCCCGGCGGTCGCCCACGAGCTGGCGAGATCGCTCGGTGTCGCCAACGCTTCGCTTTGGCGCTACGAGAACGACGGCACCGCAACGCTTGTCGCGGCCCGTGACGACCCCGTGCAGGTGGCGCAGATGCCCGTCGGCAGCCGCTGGTCCCTGGGCGGGCAGAACATCGGCGCCATGGTGGCCGATTCCGGTCAGCCCGCTCGAATGGACAGTCACGACACGGCGATTGGCGACGTGGCGGCGCTGATTCGCCGTCTCGGATTGCGCAGCGGCGTGGGCGCACCCATCGTGGTCGAGGGCAGGCTGTGGGGTGTCGCCGTCGTCGGCTCCGCCGCGGAGCCGCTGCCGCCCGATACCGAACAGCGGATCGGCGAGTTCAGCGAGCTGGTCGCGGCCGCCATTGCCAATGCGGAAGCGCACGCGGCGCTCACGGCGTCGCGAGCGCGGATCGTCACGGCCGCCGACGATGCCCGGCGCCGCCTGGAGCGCGATCTGCACGACGGGGCGCAACAGCGGCTGGTATCGCTTGCGCTGCAACTGCGCTCGATCGAGGCCGGCGTCCCGCCCGAACTGGGTTCGCTGAAGAACGAGATCTCGGCGGCCGTCGCGGGTCTGAGCGCGGCGTCGGCCGATCTCCAGGAGCTCGCCCGGGGCATTCATCCGGCGATCTTGTCCAGAGGAGGGCTCGGTCCGGCGCTCGAGGCGCTCGCCCGCCGCTGCCCCATTCCGGTCACCGTTCGCCTGGCGCTGGAAGAACAGATTCCCGAGTCGGTCGAAGTCGCGGCGTACTACGTTGTGGCGGAAGCACTTACCAACGCGACCCGACACGCGCGCGCCTCACTGATCGACGTCGACGCCCGGACCGACGAGGCGGAGCTGATGGTCGCCATCCGCGACGACGGGGTCGGTGGAGCGGACAGCCGCAACGGATCCGGGCTCCTCGGCTTGCTTGACCGGGTCGAGGCGCTCGGGGGCCGCCTCGACATTGCCAGTCCGCCCGGTGGCGGCACCGCGCTGCAGGTCGCGATACCCACCCGCGCGTGACACCGCGCGGCTTTGGCCACACGGTGTCCTATCGTCATAGCGGTGACGACTGATCCCGCCGGTGTGCCCGAGGCCTTCTTCACCGTCGACGGTGACTCGTATGTTCCGGGCCCGCTGACCCGGGGACCATGGGGCGCCGCGATGGGCGGCCAGAACGTCGGTGGCCTGTTGGGTTGGGGCATAGAGCAATCCGGCGTCGAGCCCGACTTCCAGCCGGCCCGTCTCACGGTCGACCTGCTGCGTCCGGCGTTGCTCGAACCCGTGCAGATCCGCACCTCGGTGCAGCGGGAGGGCCGGCGGATCAAGCTCGTTGACGGCGCGCTGGTGCAGAACGGCAACACCGTCGCGCGGGCCAGCGCGCTGTTCCTGCGGCGGGGGGATCATCCCGACGGGACGGTGTGGTCGGCGCCCCTGGCCATGCCGCCGCTGCCTGCCGACTCCGAGGCCATTCCCACCGACATGCCCTTTCTGATCTGGGGATACGGGGCCACCACCGCGGGCAGCCCGGGCATCGCGGCCGGCGAGTGGGAACAGTCGCATTCCCGGAAGTTCGCCTGGACGCGGATCTTTCGCCCGATGGTGCAGGGCTATCCCCTGACCCCATTCACCCGACTGGCTTTCGTCGGTGACATCACAAGTTCGCTGACCCATTGGGGCACCGGCGGATTGCGCTACATCAACGCCGACTACACGGTCACCGCCAGCCGCCTGCCCGACGGTGAGTACCTGGGCCTGGCCGCGCAAAGCCATTACGGCACGGCCGGCGTGGCCACCGGCGCCGCCACCCTGTTCGACCGGCACGGCCCGATCGGCACCAGCTCCGCGCTGGCCCTGGCCCAACCGGCCGAGGCGTTCCAGCCGCCCCACACCTAGACCATCAGCTGGGCCATCAGCTGGGCCATCAGCTAGTCCATCAGCTGGGCGGCGACCGTCGCGCCAAGTTCCCAGCAGGCCCGCAGGTCGTCCTTGTCCGGCTTGCCCGAAACCACCACGGTCTCTGCGGCTTTCGTCCAGCCCAGGCCGGTGGTGATCGACATGACACCGCGCTCGGCGCCCTCGGTGCCCTCGTTGCCGTGCAAGTACAGGCCGAACGGGCGCCCCCGCGTCGAGTCGAGCAGCTGATAGTAGGAGCAGTCGAACGCGTGCTTGAGCGCCCCGCTCATGTAGCCCAGGTTGGCGGGGCTGCCCAGCAGGTAGCCGTCGGCGCTCAGCATCTCGGCCGGCGACACGGTCAGCGCCGGCCGGCGGACGACCTCGACATCCTCGATCTCGGGATCGGTGGCGCCGTTGACGACCGCCTCGAACATCTCGTGGCAGTGCGGCGACGGCGTGTGGTGGACGATCAGCAGCATCTTGCTCATGGGCGGCCCTGCAATTCGAGCGCCGTCTTCATGGCCGCCCGCGCCCGGCGGCGGTCGCCCGCGTAGTCGTAGGCGCGCGCCAGCCGGTACCAGCGCCGCCAATCGTCGGGATGGTCTTCGACTTCGGTGCGTACCGTGGCGAACAGCGCGTCGGCGGCGTCCCGCTCTATGCGGCCCGACGCCCGTCGCGGCAGCCCGCTGGTGTCGAGCTCCATGCCGTCGGCCGCGATCAGGCGGGCGAGCTTCTGGTGCGCGAACCCGTTGCGAAGCGTCGCCACCATCGCCCACAGCCCGATCAGGGGCATGACCATCACCGCGAGCCCCAGCCCCACGGCGGCCGCCCGGCCCGAGGCGATCATCGCGACGGCCATCCGCCCCAGCAGCACGAAGTACGCCAGCATCGCGACGCACAGGAGCGCGATGAGCAACTGGGTGCGCAGGGTGGCGTTCATGTTCACTGCAGGTCGAGCAGGGGCTCGAGCCCCACGGTGAGGCCGGGCCGTTCTTGGACGCGCCGCACGGCCAGCAACACGCCCGGCACGAAGGAGGTGCGGTCCAGGCTGTCGTGGCGGATGGTGAGGGTCTCCCCCTCGGTGCCGAACAGGATCTCCTGGTGGGCGACCAGCCCGGCCAGCCGCACCGAGTGCACCGGGATGCCGTCGACGTCGGCGCCGCGCGCACCCGGCAGGCCGGTACTGGTGGCATCCGGGTTGGGCGGCAGGCCTTTTCGCGCTTCGGCGATCAGCTTGGCAGTGCGCGCGGCGGTACCGGACGGGGCGTCGGCCTTGTGCGGGTGGTGCAGCTCGATCACCTCCACGGACTCGAAGAAGCGCGCCGCCTGCTTGGCGAAGTGCATCGACAGCACCGCGCCGATCGCGAAGTTGGGCGCGATCAGCACCGAGGTGCGGGGGCTCTTCGCCAGCCACGCCTCGACCTGCTGCAGGCGTTCGGCGGTGAAGCCGGTGGTGCCGACGACGGCGTGAATTCCGTTGCCGATCAGGAACTCCAGGTTGCCCATCACCACGTCGGGGTGGGTGAAGTCGATGACCACCTCGGTGTCGGAGTCGGTGAACAGGCCGAGCGGGTCGCCGGCGTCCACCTCCGCGGACAGGGTCAGGTCGTCGGCGGCCTGCACGCCCGCCGCCATCGCCGAACCGACCTTGCCCTTAGCTCCCAAGACGCCTACCCGCATGGGCTTCACCCTAGACCGCTTGGTTTTGTCCACAGTTGGATGCTTATCCACAGCCAGCGCATTCGGGGGTGTCGGCATCGGCGCTGGCCGATACTATTCGAACATGAGTTCGATCGACATGCCGGCGGACATGGCCGCCGAATTGGACGCGCTTGACGTGGCCGTCGCAGCGATCGCCCAACGAAATCTCGACGCCCTGCCGCCCGCGGTCCGACTGCGGGCGCTGGAGCGGAGGGAGACAGCACTACGCCGCCAGGTCGCGGCCAACCACGATGCGATCGCCGGCCTGGCGAAGGAGGACCCTGCCCACGTCGGCGGCCCCGTACACAAGGTGGTCGCCGACTGGCTGCGGATCAGCCCTGCCGAGGCGGCCCGCCGGCTTCGGGACGCCAGACAGCTGTCCCCGCGGCTGACCCTCACCGGCCAGGCGCTGCCGCCGGAGTTGCCGGCCACCGCCCGGGCGTGGCGTGACGGCATGCTCGACGGTCAGCACCTGCGGGTGATCCAGACGTTCGTCCGCGACCTGCCCGGCGAGACGCCGGTCGACACTGTGCAGAAGGCCGAGCGATTCCTGGCCCAGCAGGCGGTGAGCTTGCGTCCCGACCAGCTGGAAAAGGTCGCGCACCGGTGCGCGCTGCGGATCAACCCGGACGGCAAGTTCTCCGACGCCGACCGCGCGCGGCAGCGCGGCTTCGCCTGGACCGGGCAGCGCCTCGACGGGATGAGCGTCGGGAGACTAGTCGCGTCCCCGGAACTGCGCGCCAACCTCGATGCCTGGCTGGCGCGGTTCGCCGCGCCCGGCATGTGCAACCCGGACGACGAAACGCCCTGTGTCGAAGGCGAACCCAGCGACGAGTCGGCGAGCGGCGACCTGCGCAGCCACGCGCAACGCCAGCACGACGCCCTGAATGCCTTGGTGCGCGGCCGGCTGGGCGATCCGAAACTGGGATCCCACAACGGATTACCGGTCACCGTTATCGTCTCCACCACGCTGCAGGAGCTGACGGCCGGCACCGGGCGGGCGGTCACCGGCGGAGGAACGGTGCTGCCGATGCGCGACGTGCTCCGGATGGCCCGCCACGGCTACCACTATCTGGCGGTGTTCGATGAGCACTCGGGCCGCCCGCTGTATCTCGGCCGGACGCGGCGAATCGCCACGCCGGATCAGCGCATCGTGCTGTACGCGAAGGACCGCGGCTGCACGCATCCTGGCTGCGACGCGCCGGGCTACTGGTGCGAGGTCCACCATCTCGACGAGTGGGCCGGCGGCGGATTGACCGACGCCGACAAGCTCACCTTCGCCTGCGCGCAACACCACAAGCTGATCGACAAGGGCTGGCGGACAAGGAAACTCCCGAACGGGCGCACCGAATGGATTCCGCCGCCGCGCTTGGGCCGCGGCCCGGGCAGCAACGACTACCACCACCCGGAACGCCTCTTCGAGGAAGAGCGTGACGACGACGTCCCTTAGCGCGGCTGCGCCCCGTCGGCAGCCGATGCCCAGGGATCCGTGGCGACCAGATGGGTGCTATGCAGCGCGGCCGCCCGATGCACGTGAGCGCGCTCGTAGTACTCGGGGTTCGTCGCCATGGACACGAACGCCGCCCGCGACGGGTAGCGGACGACGACGATGGCGTCCCAGAACGGACGGTCGAGGTCGCCGGCGACCACGTGGCTGGCGTCTCCCGCGTAGACGAGCGTGGCGCCCACCGATTCGAGGAACGGCTGAACCTCCTTGGCGTAGCGCTGGTAGTGCGCCGCTCCGTCTTGCTTGAACTGTAGGAGGTTGATCATGACCACGGGGCTGTCGTTGTCCGACGCCGCGGCCACCAGAGTGGCCAGCTGGCCTTCATTCGGTTCGATCGCGGTGGCCATCATGCGCTCCAGCTCGTCAGGTCGCGCGCGGCGATGTCGTTCGCGGCGCAGTAGGCGTTGTAGCGCTCCACCGAAGTCTTGTGGTTCTCCTGCCACAGGATGGTCTTGCTCTCGTCGAGGAAGAGCAGCTCACCGACCAGGAAGAAGAACACCTCGGTGTCCTCCAGGCTCTGCGGCGTGTGCGAGGAGCCCGCGACCTCGTAGACGGTGTCGCCCGCGCGGGAGATCCAGTCGTTCTCCTTGTACCGCCATGCGCCGCTGACGGTGTGGCCGACCACGATGCCGGTGTGGTAGTGCGGCGGAAGCTCAAGTCCGGCAGGGAATTTCATCGACACGATGATCTCGGCCCGCACCGGGTCGACCTTCCAGTACTTCAGGAGAACCTGGTCGGACAGGGGGGCGAAGGGAATCCACGGGTTTTCGGCGCCGTCGATGTAATTGACGTCGAGCTCTGGCAGGGTCTGCATTCCAACTGCTCCTTGAGAGGATTGTTTGCTACCGCAGCGCGGCTGGAGCAAAACATAGGAGCGGTCGGCCGCATCCGCTCGGCGCGGCGAGACAACGTTGACGGCCGCGTTTGTGCTCGGCTCACAATTCGGCGTGCCGAAAATGCTCCAGACCGGGCAGGGCCGGCAATAGCGCCAGCGCGACAGACAGCTCGAGCGTGTCGGTGTCGATGCTGCGGCCCAGGATCGCCTCGGCCTGGTTCACGCGATAGGTGACGGTGTTGGGGTGCACGGTGAGCCGCTGGGCGGCGCGCACGCGGCTGCGGTTTTCGCCCAGATAGACCGCCAGCGTCGTCGCGAGCCGATAGGTGTCCTCGTTGTCGGCGGCCAGCGGCCCCAGCACCCTGGTGACGAACGTCGTGGCATGCTCCCGGTCCGCGCTGGCAAGAGCGGCGACGGCGACATCGCGGTAATGGGTGACCGAAGCACCGCGGGCCCCCATCAGCGATACCACGCGCCGCGCGTGGGCGGCCTCGAGGTAGCTCCGGCGAAAGCCCTTGAGCCCGCGAGCCGGATCACCGAAGGCGAGGCGGACGCTCGTCGGTTGCTCGGCACCGCTCAGCGTCGCCTCCCGCACCGTGAGCGGGCCCCGGCGGCTCACCCACGCGGCAACCGCCAGGGAACCCGACGGATGGACCAGGGTACTTTCCGCCCCCGTGACGCGCCCGATGCCGGCGATGACGCGGCCCAACAGCGGCTGGGCGTCGCCCTCTTCGGGCAGGTCGTCAACCCACGCGATGACGGCGACATGCTGGCGATTGATGTCGTAGCGCAGTCTTTTCGACGCGCGCAGCGGTTCCCGCTCACGCTCGGCGAGAATGTCGTCGACCGCGCTCGCGCGGGCGGCGGTCGCGCCACGCAACCATGCGTCGCGCTCGACCTCGTAGGTCTGCTCGGCCCGCATCATCGCCCCGTCGACGTAGGCGAACATCCACCCGGTGGCCAGCTCCATCGCCTTCGCCTGCTGGGCGGCGTCTTTCGCCGTCGCCGCGATCCGGGCGAGCATCCACTGCCACACCAGTTCCTGAGCCAGCCGGTAAAACCGCATCAGATCGGCCAACGCCACCTGGCGCTGCACGGCCGCGCGCGCGATCGCTTGCGTGGACGGCGGCAGCTCCACCCGACGCGGATCTGCGCCGAGCTCGATGATCTGGGCCAGCTGCCGCAGGCTCGCGTCGCTGCTCACCACGTTCTCCCTGACCGTCTGGTCGTCGGGAAACAGCTGCGGGAGCTCGGCTTGCATCCGGGCGACGGAGCGCTCGGCCAGGTCGGTGGCGCCGGCACGCAACTCGGCCGCGATCGGCACCAGCACCTGCTGCCATACCCGCTGCGCGGCCGGGTCATGCACCGGCGGCCATTCGAGCTCCATGGCCGGAATGTAGTCCGGCTGTCGCGGCGTCACAATGACCGAGCCCAACGTTGGCGTCGTCGCACGAGACCACCATCGCGGGCCGGCCTTAGTTTGCTCCCATGTTCAGATTCGGATCCCGCCTCAACACCTCAGACCTGTCCGGTCGCGTCGTCGCCATCACCGGAGCGGGCAGCGGCATCGGCCGCGAGTTGGCTCTGCTGTGCGCGCAGCGCGGCGCCAACCTCGCGCTGTGTGACATCAACGACGCCGCGGTCGCCGAAACCGCCGAAGCCGCGCGCGGGCTTGGGCGTGACGTGATCACTCGCCGGGTGGACGTGTCCGACCCCGAGCAGATGACCGGGTTCGCTGACGCGGCATTCGCTCACTTCAACGGGGTCGACATCGTGGTCAACAACGCCGGGGTGGGACTTGTCGGCGGCTTCCTGGACACCAGCCTCAAGGACTGGGAATGGCTGGTCTCGATCAATCTGATGGGTGTCGTGCACGGTTGCGACGCCTTCGTCCCGGCCATGATCAACTCCGGTCGCGGCGGGCATGTCGTCAACCTGTCCTCGGCGGCGGGACTGCTTGCCAATCCCGCGCTGTCGGCCTACAGCGCGACCAAGTTCGCCGTCTTGGGTCTTTCGGAGGCACTGCGCACCGAGCTCAAGCCCTACCGCATCGGCGTCACCGCCGTCTGCCCGGGCGTGATCAACACCGCCATCACGAAATCCAGCCCGATCCGCGGGGCGGGTGACACCGAAGGCCGCCGCCAGCGCCTCGCCGCCACCTACCGCAGGAGGGGATACACACCGCAGCGCGCGGCCCGCAACATCTTGCGTGCAATCGGAAACGATCGCGCCGTCGCGCCCATCGCCGCGGAGGCACACGTCATGTACGGGTTGTCCTGCGTCGCTCCCCCACTGGCCCGGTGGGTTTCCGCGCAGATGGCCAAGGCCGCCCAATAAACCCCAATGAACCCCAATGAACCCCAAGCCGCTCGACAAGACAGGAATCACGATGAATATCAACGGTATTGAGCACGTCGACGTGTTGATCGTCGGCGCCGGCATCTCCGGAATCGGCGCCGCGTACTACCTGCAGACCATGGCGCCGACCAAGAGCTTCGCGATCCTGGAAGCCCGCGACGAGATCGGCGGAACTTGGGACTTGTTCCGGTATCCGGGTATTCGCTCCGATTCTGACCTGCACACGTTCAGCTACGAGTTCAAGGCCTGGGAAAACGACAAGGCGATCGCCAGCGCCGACGCGATCATGTCCTACCTGCACGAGACGGTGGCTGAGAACGGCATCGGGCGCGCGATTCGGTTCGGCCACAAGGTGATCAGTGCGGCGTGGTCCACCAGCGACGCGCGCTGGCTGGTCGAGATCGACCGGGCCACCGGCGAACGCGTCACCATGAGTTGTCGATGGTTCTTCTGCGCCAGCGGCTACTACCGCTACGACGAGGGGTTCGCCCCGGAATTCCCGGGGCGCGAGCGGTTCCGCGGGCAGGTGGTGCATCCTCAGCATTGGCCGCAGGACCTGGATTACCGCGGCAAGCGGGTGGTGATCATCGGCAGCGGTGCGACGGCGGTGACGCTGGTCCCGGCCATGGCCGAGACCGCGGGACACGTGACGATGCTGCAGCGCTCCCCGACCTACATCGTGCCGGTGCCATCGGAGGACCGCATCGCCAACACGCTGCCCAAGCTGATCGGCCGTGACCGCGCCTACGCCCTTACCCGGTATAAGAACATCGCCAAGCAACGGTTGATCTGGCGGTTCTGCCGGCAGCATCCGGCCGCCGCCCGCCGACTGATCCGCCACCTCAACGCCAAGCAGCTGCCCAAGGGCTATCCGGTCGACGAGCACTTCAGGCCCGCGTACAACCCGTGGGACCAACGGCTTTGCGCCGTCCCGGACTCCGACATGTTCGCCGCGATCCGCGACGGGCGGGCCTCGGTGGTCACCGACCGGATCGACACATTCACCGAGCGGGGAATCCGGCTGCAGTCCGGCCGCGAGCTGGAAGCCGACATCGTGGTCACGGCCACCGGGCTGAACCTGCTGGCGTTCGGCGGGATCGCACTCTCGGTGGACGGCGTGTCCGTCGACGTGTCGAAGAAGGTGGCTTTCAAGGGCTTTCTGCTGAGCGGCGTCCCGAATTTCGCGTACCTGATCGGCTACACCAACTCCTCATGGACGTTGAAGGTCGGGCTGGTATGTGAGCACTTCTGCCGGCTGCTGGGGTTGATGGACTCCCGCGGCCAGAGCATCTGCTATCCGCAGGCCCCGGCGACCATGCCGACCCGTCCCCTGCTGGAGGTCGGCGCCGGCTACGTCAAGCGCTCGGTCGAGAAGTTCCCGCACCAGGGCGTGGTAGGGCCGTGGCGCACCTGCATGGACTACCGCGCCGACTACAAAATGCTGCGCGAAGGCCCGGTCGACGACGACAGCCTGCGATTTGCGGCATCCCCACCGACCGGCGGCTCCGAGCCGGCGCTGACCGCGTAACGCACGGAGAACACCACCATGGAACTGATGTCACCGCTGGAATCGCTGTTCTTGTCGGCCGAGTCGCGTGAACACCCGCTGCACGTCGGCGCGCTTCAGCTGTTCACCCCTCCCGCGGACGCCGGGCCCGATTTCGTCCAGGACATACACGAGGCGATGCTGCAAAGCACGGACGTGTCGCCGATATTCCGCAAGCGCCCCATGGCGTTTCACGGGGCACTCAGCAACGTCGGCTGGTCGTACGATCACGACGTCGATCTGCCCTACCACGTGCGGCGATCAGCCCTGCCGGCACCGGGACGGTTACGCGAACTCCTGGAGCTGACCTCACGGCTACACGGCAATCCGCTGGACCGGCACCGTCCGCTGTGGGAGACGCACCTCATCGACGGCCTCAAGGACGGGCGCTTCGCCGTCTACACCAAGATTCACCACGCGCTCGTGGACGGGGTATCCGGGCTCACCCTGCTGCAGCGGCCGCTAACCACCAACGCGACCGACCGCAACGGCGCCCAAACGCGTGCGCCCTGGTCGCCGGAACCGCCGGCGCCCCCACGTGCGGCCCGCGGACCGAGCCTCAGGGGCGTGCTGGGATCGGTTGCCACGCTTAGCCCTTCCTCGCTTCGGCTGGCGCGGGCCGCGCTGATGGAACAACAGCTGACGCTGCCCTATCGGGCCCCACGGACCATGCTCAACGTTCCCATCGGCGGCGCGCGGCGATGCGCTGCGCAGTCGTGGCCGATGGACCGGATCAAGGCGGTCAAGAACGCGGCCGGCGTGAGCGTCAACGACGTCGTCTTGACCATGTGCGCCGGGGCGCTGCGCGCCTACCTCACCGACTACGACGCGCTTCCCGACGCGCCTTTGGTGGCAATGGTTCCGGTGAGCTTGCGCAGGGACGGCGATGCGGTGGGCGGCAACGTGGTCGGCGGGGTGTTGTGCAACCTCGCGACCGACCTCGACGACCCCGCTCAACGCCTGAGCACCGTCCACTCGTCGATGCGCCAGAACAAGAACGTGCTGTCGCAGCTGCCCCGCTCGCAGGCGACGGCGTTGTCCATGCTCCTCCTCGGTCCGGCCGTGCTGCACGGCCTGCCGGGCCTGACCGGCGCCACCCGGCCGCCGTTCAACATCTGCATCTCCAACGTGCCCGGTGCGCGAGAGCCGCTGTACTACAACGGCGCCCGCCTCGAAAGCAACTACCCGATGTCGATCGCGATCAACGGGCAAGCGCTCAACATCACGCTGTCGAGCACCGCCGACACGGTCGACTTCGGACTGGTGGGATGCCGCCGCAGCGTGCCGCACCTGCGGCGCGTGCTCGGCCACCTCGACACCTCGCTGAAGGACTTGGAGCGCGCCGCCGGCCTGTGAGCCGAAATACGGCGCCGCACACGACAACGAAGGATGCTCTCCAGATGACCGATTTCGAGACTCGCACGCTTTCGGTGAACGGTGTGCGCTCGCCGGTGCTGATCGGCGGCACCGGCATCACCGGCGAGGCGGTGGTATTCGTCCACGGCAACCCCGACGCCGCCCGCGACTGGCAACCCCTGATGGAACCGGTCGCCGAGTTCGCCGCGGTTGTCGCGCCCGACATGCCGGGTTTCGGTGGAGCGGACAAGAGGTCAGACCAGGACTACACGCTCGCCAGTTACGGCGCACACCTGGGCGGGGTGATCGGGCAACTGGCCATCGAACGCGTGCACCTGGTCGGCCACGACTTCGGCGGCCCGTTCGCGTTGACCTGGGCCGCCGCCAATCCACACCAGGTCGCCAGCGTCACGCTGATCAACAGCGGAGTGCTGTTGGACTACAAGTGGCACCGGCTGGCGCGGGTGTGGCGCACGCCCGTCGCTGGGGAGCTGTTCATGCGGACCACCACCCCTCGCCTCGCGCGATTCGTCGTCCGCCATGACAACCCAGGGCTACCCGAGCATTGGGTCGACGTGATCGCCGGACACCTCGTCGACGCCGGGACCAAGCGGGCCGTGCTGCGGCTCTACCGCTCGACCCGTCCGCAGGACATGGGCGCGCTCGTCGAGCCACTGCGCGACCGTGATCCCGACACACTGGTGGTGTTCGGCGACGCGGACGTCTACATCCCCGTCGAACAGGCCGAACGCCAGCGTCGCGTGTTTCCCCGCGCACATGTTGAACGGCTGCCCGGTGTGGGCCACTGGGCGTGGCTCGAGCAACCCGACCGGGTCGCCGACGTGGTCGTTCCCTTTCTGCGCGCACGGGTCGGGCAAGCGGTGTGACGACGCGGTATGACGACGCGGTGGTGCTCGCGCCGCTAACGAGGCGCCGGCTCCCGGCCCCCGCAGCCGGCTAGATCTTGAACCGGCCGGCGAACCCGCGCAGCGGCAGGTCCGCGCTGGTGACGAGCCCCGGCGGCGCCGCGACGACGGACTTGATCGAGGCCAGCGCGGGCATGCCGGTGACGGTCATGCCGATGGAGGCGAAGTTGTCCGGATTGGACAGGTCAACGCCGGGCTTGGGGAAGATCATGTGCTTGTTGTAGATGCACGGGTCGCCCTTGATCTGGGTGATGTAGCAGCCCTTGATGTTCCAGCTCGGATCGGTGTGCGGGGTCATCTGCCACTCCAGGTGCGTCTCGACGCGGGGAACGCCATCTACCATGCCCTGGTACTTGATGTAGTTGCCGCCCAGCGAGCCCTTGGGCAGGGTGTACCAGCCCAGGTCCACGTCCTTGGTGCAGGCGCCCAGTTCGTAGCTGAACCTCACCTCGTCGAGGGTCAGGTCGAAGCAGTCGGCCATCATCAGCACGCTGTCGGCGAACACGCGGGTGTACTTCTCCAGCTTGGCCGGGATTTCCGGATCGTCGACCGGCTGGCCGTAGCCCACCTCGATCCAGGTGTCCCTGGAATGGTGACACGACACGTCCACGGATTCGATCGTGGTGACGTTCTCGATGTCGGCGACGTCGGCCGAACACACCACGCCCAGTATCTGATTCAGGCCCGGGTTCATCCCGGTCCCGTAGAACGTCGCGCCGCCCTTTTCGCAGGCCTCGGCCAGTAGCCGGCTCACCGGCTTGCCCGACGGGTGCGGATGGTTCTTGTCGCGGTGCCAGCCGGTGATCCAGTCGGCTGTGGTGACGATGTTGATCCCGGCCTCGAGCACCTTGACATAGAGGTCCTCGTCGGGGAACACGCCGTGGAAGGTGAGCACGTCCGGCTTGGCAGCGATGATCTCCTCGACGGTGCCGGTGGCCTTGACGCCGTTGGGAGCGATCCCGGCGAGCTCGCCTGCGTCCTTGCCGACCTTCTCCGGCGAATAGCAATGCACGCCAACGAGTTCGAGGTCGGGCTGGGTGGCGATCCGCTTGATCATCTCCGAACCGACGTTTCCGGTGGCCACCTGGAACACGCGGATCGGTGCGCTGGTCATTGCATTGAGCCTTCCTGTGATGCGAATGCCTCGGGATAGAACTGCTTGGCCCACTTGCGGATTGCGGTGAAGCCCTCGTACTCGTCGGTGGCCAGCGCCGGCGGGTCCGAGTAGCGCTGGTGTCGCCAGATCTCGATGTCCTGCTCGAACTGGCGGATCACCTCGCGCCCGAACTCGGCCGCCTTGCGCTCGGCGCGGTCGGGGTCCTTACCCGCGGTCCGGCCGATGTAGACCATGAACCGGACGTCGGAGGTGAACTCGTCGATCGGGGTGACCGCGGAGATGGTGCGGTTGTCGACCATCCCCCAGCTCTTGGTCACCGCGATGCCCAGGCCGCCGTTGATGGCCTCGACACCGCTGTTGACGTCCTCGATCTTCTGCCCGTCGCCACCTTCGAAGGTGATGGTGAAGTCGACGAACGACACCGGCTCGGCGAAGTCGTGCCGGGTGAACACGGGCACGATCGGCGTGTTGTGCACGAACTTGAAATGCGCGAAGTCGACGCCGTTTTCGAGCACGTACTGCGGGTGCAGCTCCAGGGCCTGCCGGTACAACCGCTGCTGCGGGTAGTAGTCGTCGGCGCTACTGCCGTCGCGAAATGCGGCGAAGACGTCCGGCGCGTCGAAGTACGGCTCGCGGCGCTCGACGTCATGCCAGATGTAGACCGACGCGTTGCGTTCCGCGACGGGGTAGGTGCGGATGCGACGGCCCCGATTGGGCCGGTCCTGGTAGGGAATGCAGACGTTGCGACCCTCCTGGCTCCACTGCCACCCGTGGAACGGGCACTGCAACACCTCGCCGACGACCGTGCCGCCGTAACCCAGGTGCGCACCGAGGTGCTCGCAGTAGGCGTTCATCACGGTGAGCTGGCCGGACTCGGCCCGCCAGGCGACCATCTCCTGGTCGAAGTACTTCATGGTGTGCACGTCGCCCACACCGATCTCATCGGACCAGGCGACCTGGAACCAGCCGGTTGGTTTCATCGACAACGGCGGCTTAGCCATGCGGGATCCCTCCTTGGAAGAGATGATAGGCGGGACCTCAGTCAAATCAAAGTACCCTCTATGAAACTTTGGGCGCGATAGGCTCGGCACGCGATAGGCTCGGCAGATGACTCGGCACGTCAACGCGGCCGGAACCGCGAGCCGGCGCCCCAACCGGCGTGGCAACGCCACCCGGGAGAGCATGCTCGAAGCCGCGCTCAAGTCGTTGGCATCCGGCGACCCGGGCTCGGTGTCGGCCAACCGCATCGCCAAGGAGATCGGCGCCACCTGGGGCGCCGTGCAATACCAGTTCGGCGACACCGACGGCTTCTGGGCGGCGGTGCTGCACCACACGGCCGAGCGGCGCGCCGCGACCTTCTCGACGCTGTCGACGCCGGTCTCACCCGACGCGCCCCTGCGCGAGCGGGTCGGCGCCATCATCGACACCCTTTACGACGGCTTGGCGTCGCCGGATTCACGCGCGATCGAGAACCTGCGGGCGGCGCTCCCCCGCGACCCCGCCGAGCTCGAGCGCCTGTTCCCGCGCACCGCCGCCGAGCTGTTCTCCTGGGGCAAGAGCTGGCTGGAGACCTGCCAGAACGCCTTCGCCGGCCTGGACGTCGACCCCGAGCGGGTGCGCGAGGTGGCCGCCCTGATCCCCGGCGCGATGCGCGGGCTGGTGTCCGAACGCCAGCTCGGCTCGTACGCCGACCTGGATATGGCGCGGCGGGGCCTGACCAACGCGCTGGCCGCCTACCTGGAGCAATCGCGCGGGTGACGACCGGTGACATCCCGTTCGACATCGCGATCCGCCGGGCCGGCCGCACCGACCTCGCCCGGGTCGCCGAGATGCACTATCCGGTCTGGCGGCAGTCCTGGGCCGGCGTACTGCCGGACGCCACGCTCGACCTGCTCGGATCGCCGCGGCGCTGGGCCATTCTGGCGTACCCGGGTATCCTGCAGCGCTGCCACTGGAGCATGTGGATCGCCGAATCCGGTTCGCGCACAATCGGGATGACGATCTTCGGCCCCGACCCCGCGAATCCCGCACAGGTGGAACTCGATTCGCTCTACGTCGCGGCCGACTGCCAGCGCCACGGTGTCGGGAGGCGCCTGCTAGCCACGGCCTTGACGGAAAGCCCGCCGGGAGACGTCGTCCTGTGGTGCGCCGAACACAACACCCAGGCGCGAACCTTCTACGAGAAGAACGACTTTCACGCCGATGGGCGCACCCTGGACTGGGAGCCGCTGCCCGGCGTCAAAGTCGCCCATCTGGGCTATCGGCTGCACCGGCGTTAGCTTTGGCCGCCGTCGGCTACTCGGACTCGGCGCGCTGTTTGAGACGCTGCAAGGTGAGCCGGATGTGTTCGGTGTTGGCGGCCACGCGATCCGGAACGCCGGTGGCCCTGCCGGCGAGCTTGCGGAACCAGCGAGGCCTGCGGTCCCAGGTGCTTTCGGTGACCCGGCAACCGCCGTCCGCCGCCACGATGTCATATTGCCAGCGCGCGATCGGGACGACGGTGTGCCGCACGTCGAACGCGAAGACGCGACCCGGTTCCGCGTCGGTGATGGTGCACGTGGTGCTCCAGCTCCGCTTGCTGCTTTCGTTGTGACCGGTGAACACGGCCCCGGGACGCGCGGCATCGCCTTTGCGCCACTCCATCGCCACCGCCTCCTCGGCAAATGAGGCCAGCGTGGACAGGTCGGTGAGGAGCCGATACACCACCTCGGGGCGGGCATCGACCTGCACGGTGGCGGTCACGCACGGGTCGGTCATCCGCCGATCATAGCCAGCGTGCAGGGGATTTCAGCTTGATTGCGGCCGATCGGAACTTTCTCCACACTTGAGTGCGAACCGTTCGAAGCAAGGGGCAAGCATGCGAGTCGGCGTACCGACCGAGACCAAGGTCAACGAGTTCCGGGTGGCCATCACACCCGCCGGCGTCGCGGAACTGACCCGCCGCGGTCACGAAGTGCTCGTGCAGGCCGGCGCCGGGGACGGGTCGTCCATCCCCGACGACGAGTTCAAGGCGGCGGGCGCCCGCTTGGCCGACTCGGCCGAACAGGTGTGGGCCGAGGCCGACCTGCTGCTCAAGGTGAAGGAACCGATCGAGTCCGAATACGGCCTCCTGCGCCAGGATCAGGTGCTCTTCACCTATCTGCACCTGGCCGCCTCTGCCACCTGCACCGAAGCGCTATTGGCTTCCGGCACAACGTCGATCGCCTACGAGACGGTGCAGGCCGCCGACGGTACCTTGCCGTTGCTGGCTCCGATGAGCGAGGTCGCCGGCCGGCTGTCGGCCCAGGTCGGCGCCTACCACCTGATGCGCACCCACGGCGGACGCGGCGTGCTGATGGGCGGGGTCCCGGGCGTCAAGCCCGCCGATGTCGTGGTGATCGGCGCGGGCACGGCCGGCTACAACGCCGCCCGGGTCGCGGGCGGCATGGGCGCGAACGTGACGGTTCTCGACGTCAACATCGGCAAGCTGCGCCTGCTCGATGCCGAATTCGGCGGACAGGTGCGCACGCGCTACTCGTCGGCGTACGAGCTGGAGGGCACCGTCACGCGCGCCGACCTGCTGATCGGGGCGGTCCTGTTGCCGGGCGGCAAGGCGCCGGAACTAGTCCCGAATTCGCTTGTGGCGCAGATGAAGCCGGGAGCAGTGCTGGTGGACATCTCCATCGACCAGGGCGGCTGCTTCGCGGATTCCCGGCCGACCACGCACGATGACCCGACGTTCGCCGTGTACGACAAGCAGTTCTACTGCGTGGCCAACATGCCCAGCGCGGTGCCCAAGACGTCGACCGTGGCGCTGACCAACGCCACCATGCCCTACGTGCTCGAACTGGCCGACCACGGCTGGCGCGCGGCATGCCGATCGGATCCCACTCTGGCCAAAGGCCTTTCGACGCACGACGGCGGGCTGCTGTCCCAACGGGTGGCCGCCGACCTGGGTCTGCCGTTCACCGATCCGGCGGGCCTGCTCGCCTAGTCGCGCTCCACCAGGCTGGCGATGATGTCGGCCGCCGGCCCGGGTTGGGCCTCCTTGAACGACGTTCCGGCCCATAACGGTATCCCGTTCGGGTCCTCCATGGCGGCCGCCGCCTCCCGGATCGGGCTGGTCATCTGGTTGACCTCCGGGTAGCCCAGCGGCGCCACGTTGTCCAGCAGCCGGGTGAAGTTGTTCTCCAGGCCGCGCGCGTAGCGGCCCGAGAACGCGCGCGTGACAACGGTGGTGCCGAAGACCGGGTTCTTCAGGGCGGTGCGGTGCGCGGTACTGGTGCCGGCTTCGTCGCTGAGCAACAGCGCGGTGCCGACCTGCGCGGCGACCGCGCCCCGGTTCAGCACGGCGGTGACGTCGCGGGCGGTGCCCAGGCCGCCGGCCGCGACGACCGGGACGTCGTGCGCATGGCGGATGCGATCGATCAGCTGGTGCAGCGATTCGTTGCCGGGCTCCATGTCGGGCGCGAACGTGCCCCGGTGCCCGCCCGCGTCCGGGCCCTGGACGATGAGGCTGTCCGCGCCGGCGGCCACGGCCACTCCGGCCTCGTAGGCCGACGTCACCGTGACCATCACCAACAGTCCCAGCGCGCCGAGCCGCCGGATGACGTCGGGCGGCGGCACCCCGAAGGTGAACGAGACCAGCTCGGGCCGCACGTCGGCCACCACTTCGAGCTTGCTCTCCCAGTCGTCGTCGTCGCCGTACTGCGGGTGCCCGACCTCGACCTGGTAGTAGTCGGCGATCTCCTCGAGTTCCTCGGCGTAGTAGTCCAGCGCCATCCAGTCGGCGACGCTGGGCTGGGGGACGAACAGGTTCACGCCGAGCGGGCCGGTGGTGGCCGCGCGCGCGGAGGCGATGTCCTCGGCGAACCGTTCCGCGCTGCGGTGGCCGCCGGGGACGAAGCCGAGCCCGCCCGCGTTGGACACCGCCGCGGCCAGCTCGGGCGTGCCCGGTCCGCCGGCCATCGGTGCACCCACGATGGGCACCATGATGTCCCAAAAGCCCAGTACCACGGAGCTAATTTACCATCGCCCGAAGTTGTTGGGGCAGTGACCGTTTGGAGGCATAGGGCCCCAGGACGGCGGCACCGTAGGGCTGGTTGAGCAGCCGGCGGGCAACCGCGTTGACCTCCTCGACCGTCACCTGGTCGATCTTCCGCAGGGTCTGCTCGATGCTGCGGTGCTCGCCGTAGTTCAGTTCGTTGCGGCCCAGACGGCTCATCCGCGAGCTGGAATCTTCCAAACCGAGAACGAGCCCGCCGCGCAACGACCCCTTCGCGATGCGGCACTCCGCCTCGGTGATGCCGTCGCGGGCCACCGACTCGAGGACCTCGTTGGTCACCTGCATCACCTCGGCGAACCGCTCGGGCTGGCAGGCGGCGTAGACGGACAGCGCGCCGCTGTCGGCAAAGATGTCCACCGTCGAGTAGACCGAATAGGCCAGTCCGCGCAACTCGCGAACCTCTTGGAACAGCCGGGAACTCAGGCCACCACCCAGTGCGCTGTGCAACACCGATAGCGCCCAGCGGTGCCGCCAGCTACGCCCCGGGGTCCGCACGCCCAGCGCCACGTGGGTCTGCTCGGCGTCCCGGTTGCCCAGCAGCAAACTGGGCCGTCCGGTCACCCGTCCGGCACCCTTGCGCGGCGCGATGGGCCGGCGCCCGCGGACCAGGTGCGGCCCGAAGTGCGCACGCACCAGCGCGACGACCTCGTCGTGGTCGACGTTGCCGGCCACCGCGACCACCATGCGTTCCGGCGTGTAGCGGCGCACGTGAAACGAGTGCAGCTGGGTCCGGGTCATCGACGACACCGACTGCGCGGTGCCGATCACCGGCCGGCCCACCGGGTGGTCGCCGAACATCGCGCCCAGGAACATGTCCCCCAGCGCGTCCTCGGGATCGTCGTCACGCATCGCGATCTCTTCGAGCACCACGTCGCGCTCCAGCTCGACGTCCTCGGCGGCGCACCGGCCGTTGAGCACCACGTCGGACACCAGGTCGACGGCCAGCTCCAGGTCGCTGTCCAGCACGTGCGCGTAGTAGCAGGTGTGCTCCTTGGCCGTGAAGGCGTTCAGCTCCCCGCCGACGGCGTCCATCGCCTGCGCGATGTCCACGGCGCTTCGGGTGGGCGTCGACTTGAACAGCAGATGCTCGAGGAAGTGCGCCGCCCCCGCCACGGTGGCACCCTCGTCGCGCGATCCGACGCCCACCCAGACGCCGACGGACGCCGAACGCACCGACGGCAGGTACTCGGTGACGACCCGAAGACCACCCGGAAGCGTGCTGCGGCGCAGCGTGGTCGACGATTCGACCTCAAGCGTCTGCGTGCCGCGGCGCAGGGCCGCGGCGCGATCAGCTGCTGGCTGTCGCGGCATCGGCTGGCGCGGCCTCCTGAGGAGCCCCGGCGTCGGCCGGGGCCGCGGAGTCTTCCTCGACCAGGACGAGGGAGATCTTGCCGCGCTTGTCGATGTCGGCGATCTCGACCCGCAGTTTGTCGCCGACGTTGACGACGTCCTCGACCTTCGCGATGCGCTTGCCCCTGCCGAGCTTGGAGATGTGCACCAGGCCGTCACGTCCCGGCAGCAACGACACGAAGGCGCCGAAATCGGTGGTCTTGACCACGGTGCCGAGGAACCGCTCGCCCACGGTCGGCAGCTGCGGGTTGGCGATGGCGTTGATCCGGTCGATCGCCGCCTGGGCCGAGGGGCCGTCGGTGGCGCCGACGAACACGGTGCCGTCGTCCTCGATGGAGATCTGCGCGCCGGTCTCCTCGGTGATGGCGTTGATCACCTTGCCCTTGGGCCCGATGACCTCGCCGATCTTGTCCACCGGGACCTTGATGGTGGTCACCCGCGGCGCGTAGGGGCTCATTTCGTCGGGTGAGTCGATGGCCTCGGCCATCACCTCGAGGATGGTCAGGCGCGCGTCCTTGGCCTGCGCCAGGGCACCCGCGAGGACCTGGGACGGGATGCCGTCGAGCTTGGTGTCCAGCTGCAGCGCGGTGACGTAGTCCTTGGTGCCGGCGCACTTGAAGTCCATGTCGCCGAACGCGTCCTCGGCGCCCAGGATGTCGGTCAGGGTGACGAAGCGACGCTCGGTCTTGCCGTCCACCTCGACGTCGTCGGACACCAGGCCCATCGCGATGCCGGCGACCGGCGCCTTGAGCGGCACCCCGGCGTTGAGCAGGGCGAGCGTGGACGCGCACACCGATCCCATCGACGTCGAGCCGTTGGAGCCCAGCGCTTCGGACACCTGGCGGATGGCGTAGGGGAACTCCTCGACGCTGGGCAGCACCGGGATCAGGGCGCGCTCGGCGAGCGCGCCGTGCCCGATCTCGCGCCGCTTGGGCGAGCCGACCCGGCCGGTTTCACCGGTCGAATACGGCGGGAAGTTGTAGTGGTGCATGTAGCGCTTGGTGGTCTCGGGCCCCAGCGAGTCGATCTGCTGGGCCATCTTGACCATGTCCAGCGTGGTCACGCCCAGGATCTGGGTCTCGCCGCGCTCGAACAGCGCGCTGCCGTGCGCCCGCGGCACCACGGCGACCTCGGCCGACAGCGCGCGGATGTCGGTGATGCCGCGGCCGTCGATGCGGAAGTGGTCGGTCAGGATGCGCTGGCGCACCAGCTTCTTGGTCAGCGAGCGGAACGCGGCGCTGACCTCCTTTTCGCGGCCCTCGTAGGTCGCAGAGGCCCCGGTGAGGCGCGCCAGCACTTCCGCTTTCAGCTCGTCGGTGCGCGCGTCGCGCTCGGCCTTGCCGCCGATGGTCAGCGCCTTGGCCAGCTCGTCGGTGGCCACCGAGGCCACCGAGTAGTAGACGTCGTCGCCGTAGTCGGGGAACGTCGGGTAGTCCCCGGTGGGTTTGGCGGCGGCGTCGGCCAGCTCCTGCTGTGCGGCGCACAGCGTGGCGATGAACGGCTTGGCGGCCTCCAGGCCCTCGGCCACGACGGTCTCGGTCGGCGACTGGGCGCCGCCCTCGACGAGCTCGATGACGTTCTCGGTGGCCTCGGCCTCGACCATCATGATCGCGACGTCCGGCTTGCCGTCATGCTCGCCGACGATGCGGCCGGCCACCACCATGTCGAACACGGCCCGTTCGAGCTGCTCGACCGTGGGGAAGGCGACCCAGGTGCCGTCGATCAGCGCCACCCGCACGCCCCCGACGGGACCGGAGAACGGCAGGCCGGCCAGCTGGGTGGAGGCCGAGGCGGCGTTGATCGCCAGCACGTCGTACAGGTCGTTGGGGTCCAGGCTCAGGATCGTCACCACGACCTGGATCTCGTTGCGCAGCCCGTTGACGAACGACGGCCGCAGCGGGCGGTCGATCAGCCGGCAGGTCAGGATCGCGTCGGTGGAGGGCCGGCCCTCGCGACGGAAGAACGAACCGGGGATGCGGCCCGCGGCGTACATGCGCTCCTCGACGTCGACGGTGAGCGGGAAGAAGTCGAAGTGCTCCTTGGGGCTCTTGCTGGCGGTGGTCGCCGACAGCAGCATGTTCTCGTCGTCGAGGTACGCGACGACGGCGCCGGCGGCCTGCTGGGCCAGCCGGCCGGTCTCGAAACGGATGGTGCGGGTGCCGAGGCTCCCGTTGTCGATAACGGCGGTTGACTCGAACACGCCTTCTTCAATTTCAGCGACAGACATGGGTGTCCGTACGGCCTCTCTGGGTATTCAGCTGTTTCGCGTGGTCACGCGCAGGTAACCCGAGAGCTTCCTTAGGAGAGGAAAGAGTCTGAATGCGGCTACGGCCATCGATCGAAGCGGCCGACCTGCCCCAGATCCGGAGAGCCCGGCAGCCACTACCGAAGACCGCCCGATGCAGACCGGGCTGCTCCCATGTGACGTGCGCAGTGACACGCTGGAACGGCACACGCGGATCTGCGTGACCGCACCGTTTGCTCGGGCCGAATCGGCCCAGAACGCTCCCACTCTACATGGCGAACTCAGCCCGCCGGCAGGGCTACACCAATTGGCGGTTTCCGAGCGTCAGCGGCGCAGACCCAGGCGCTCGACCAGCGAGCGGTACCGCTCCACGTCGATCTGGGCGACGTACTTGAGCAGCCGGCGCCGCCGACCGACCAGCAGGAGCAGACCCCGCCGCGAGTGGTGATCGTGCTTGTGCACCTTGAGGTGCTCGGTCAGGTCGGCGATCCGCTTGGTCAGCAGCGCGACCTGCGCCTCCGGGGAACCGGTGTCGGTGTCATGCAGGCCGTAGGTGCCCAGGATTTCTTTTTTCTGCTCGGCGGTCAGCGCCACGAAAACATCTCCATCAATCGGTGCCGCGATAAATACGTCGGGCGTGGCCACCGCGGACTGCAGCACACGCCGTACTCGGTGGGCGAGTCTATCAGCGGCGGTGACGTCGGCCGAAATCACAGGCCGGTGGTCACCCCTTGACAACCTACAACCATTTGGTTGTAGGTTTGGGGCGTGGCCGTAGCTCAAGAGGACCGGGTGGATGCCCTGTTCCACGCGCTGGCCGACCGGACCCGGCGCGACATCATGCGCCGGACGCTGGCCGGGGAACATTCGGTGTCCGCGCTCGCACTGAAATACGACATGAGCTTTGCGGCGGTGCAGAAGCACGTCGCCGTGCTCGAGAAGGCCGGCCTGATAACCAAGCGACGCAGCGGTCGCGAGCAGTTGGCCAGGGGGGACGTGACGGCCGTGCGGTCGGTCGCTTCGCTGCTGACCGAGCTGGAACTGCTCTGGCGCGGTCACATCGCGCGCGTCGACGAACTCATCGCATCCGACTCGACCGATTCCACCACCAACCCGACCAGGGAGGACTGAACCATGCCCGTCACCGACGTCCAGCACGATCTGGAGAACCTGACGCTGACCATCACCGCGGACTTCGCCGCTCCGGTGCAACGGATCTGGCAGGTCTACGCCGACCCGCGTCAACTGGAGAAGGTGTGGGGACCGCCGGCGCACCCGGCGACCGTCGTCGACCACAGCCTCACGCCCGGCAGTCGCACAACCTACTTCATGACCGGACCGGACGGCGAGAAGTACGCCGGCTACTGGGAGATCACGGCCGTTGACGAACCGACGAGCTTCTCGTTCCTCGACGGCTTCGCCGACCCGGACTTCAATCCCAACCCCGACCTGCCGGTCTCGGTGAACGTGTACACCTTCGCCGAGCACGGCGGCGGCACTCGGGCGACCTATGTGAGCACCTACGAGTCCGCCGAGGCGCTTCAGCAGGTGCTGGACATGGGCGTGGTCGAGGGCGCCTCGTCGGCGATCAACCAGATCGACGACCTGCTGGCCTCCTGAAAGCGCGGCGGGTCAGTCCCGCGCCGAGAGCATCGCGCGGGCGCGGTCGGTGTCCCTGCCCATCGCGTCGATCAGGTCCTTCACCGAATCGAACTTGGTCTGCCCGCGGATGCGGCCGACGAAGTCCAGCGCCACGTACTGGCCGTAGAGGTCGGCGGTGGTGTCCAGGACGAAGGCCTCGACGGTGCGGGTGCGTCCGGAGAACGTCGGGTTGGTGCCCACGGACACCGCGGCCTGGTAGCGCTCGCCCGGGACGACGGTGCCGGTCACCGGCCCGTGCCCGAGCAGGGTGAACCACGCGGCATACACGCCGTCGGCCGGGATCGCCGAATACATCGGGGGCGCCACGTTGGCGGTCGGGAATCCCAGCTCCATGCCCCGCCCCTCGCCCCGGACGACGACCCCCTCGACGCGGTGCGGGCGGCCCAGCGCCTCCATGGCCGTCACCACGTCGCCGGCGTCCACGCAGGACCGGATGTAGGTGGACGAAAACGTCACCGTCTCGTTGCTGTGATGCTCGGACAGCAGCGACATGGACTCGACCGCGAACCCGAAGCGCTCCCCGGCGCGCCGCAGCGTCTCGACGTTGCCGGCCGCCTTCTTGCCGAAGGTGAAGTTCTCCCCCACCACCACCTCCACCACGTGCAGGTGTTCCACCAGCAGCTCGTGGACGTAGCGCTCGGGCGTCAGCTTCATGAAGTCGCTGGTGAACGGCATCACCAGGAAGACGTCGATGCCCATCTCCTCGACCAGCTCGGCGCGCCGCGTCAGCGTCGTCAGCTGCGCCGGATGGCTGCCCGGGTAGACCACTTCCATCGGGTGCGGGTCGAAGGTCATCAGCACGGTCGGCACGTTGCGCGCGCGCCCGGCCTTGACCGCATGCGCGATCAGTTCGGCATGGCCCCGGTGCACGCCATCGAATACGCCGATGGTGAGCACGCATCTGCCCCAGTCCGTGGGAATCTCGTCTTGGCCGCGCCACCGCTGCACGAGGGCAAGCCTACGGCCACCCGCCGTCGGCCGGGAGATCCGCCACCACGAGGGTGTCGAGGAGCACACGATCAGGCCTGGGTTGCCTAAACTTTGTCGTTGTGAGGGGTCCTGGTGAGGGTCGCTGTGAGGATCGTTGTGAGGATCGTTGTGAGGGCTGACGAAGAGCGTGGCGGCATCACCGCGGTCGGCCAGGACTACCTCAAGGTGATCTGGAACGCCCAGGAGTGGTCCCCCAAGGACGCGCCGCAAAAGGTCAGCACCAAGATGCTCGCCGAGAAGATCGGGGTATCGGCCAGTACGGCCTCGGAGTCCATCCGCAAGCTCGCCGAGCAGGGCCTGGTCGACCACGAGAAATACGGGGCCGTGACCCTGACCGAGGCGGGCCGGCGGGCGGCGCTGGCGATGGTGCGCCGGCACCGGCTGCTGGAGACCTTCCTGGTGAACGAGCTCGGTTACGGCTGGGACGAGGTGCACGACGAGGCCGAGGTGCTCGAACACGCGGTGTCGGATCGGCTGGTGGCCCGCATCGACGCCAAGCTGGGGTTCCCGCAGCGCGACCCCCACGGGGACCCGATCCCGGCCTCGGACGGGCAGGTGCCCACCCCGCCGGCGCGGCAGCTGTGGGCGTGCGACGACGGGGACACCGGAACCGTGGCCCGCATCTCCGACGCCGACCCGGAGATGCTGCGCTATTTCGCCGATGTCGGCATCAACCTCGACTCGCGGCTGCGGGTCCTGACCCGTCGGGAGTTCGCCGGCATGATCTCGGTGGCGATCGCATCCGGCGACGGAGTGGAGACGACGGTCGACCTGGGCAGCCCGGCCGCCCGGGCGATCTGGGTGGTGGGCTAGCCCAGGGGCCGGCGCCGCTAGCGCTCGGCGCGCTGGTAGGCGGTGACGACGGCCGCGCCACCCAGCCCGATGTTGTGTTGCAGTGCGGCGCTGACGTTGTCGACCTGCCGCTTGTCGGCGGTGCCCCGCAGCTGCCACGTCAGCTCGGCGCACTGCGCCAGGCCCGTCGCACCCAGCGGGTGGCCCTTGGAGATCAGCCCGCCGGACGGATTGACCACCCACCGCCCGCCGTAGGTGGTGTCGCCGTTGTCGATCAGCTTGGGCGCCTCGCCCGGGGCGCACAGGCCCAGCGCCTCGTAGAGCAGCAGCTCGTTGGCCGAGAAGCAGTCGTGCAGCTCGATCACCTGGAAGTCTTCGGGCCCCAACCCGGACTGCTGGTAAACCTGTTGCGCCGCTTGGACATTCATGTCGTAGCCGATCAGGTTCTTGGCGCTTCCGTCGAAGGTGGACTCGAAATCGGTGGTCATGGCCTGACCGACGATCTCCACCGCCTGGGCGGCCAACCCGTGGCTGTCGACGAAGCCCTCTGAGGCCAGGATCGCCGCGCCGGAACCGTCGGACGTCGGCGAGCACTGCAGCTTGGTGAGTGGGTCGGAGATCATCCGTGCGGCCAGGATGTCCTCCAGCGTGTAGGAGTCCTGGAACTGCGCGAACGGGTTGTTGACGGAGTGCTTGTGGTTCTTGTAGCCGATCTTGGCGAAATGCTCCGCGGTGCTGCCGTATTGCCTCATGTGCTCGCGGCCGGCGGCGCCGAACATCCACGGCGCGACGGGCATCGCGAACTCGTCGATCTCGGCCATCGCCTTGACGTGCTTGCCCATCGGCGATTCGCGGTCCTGGGCTCCCCCGCCCAGCGAGCCGGGCTGCATCTTCTCGAAGCCGAGCGCGAGGGCGCAGTCGACCAGCCCGCCGCGGATGGCCTGGGCCGCCAGGAAGAGCGCGGTCGAGCCGGTCGAGCAGTTGTTGTTGACGTTGACGATCGGAATGCCGGTCATGCCCAGCTCGTAGAGCGCCCGCTGCCCGGACGTCGAATCGCCGGCGACGTAGCCGACGTAGCCCTGCTGCACCTCGCGGTAGTCGATGCCGGCGTCGGCCAGCGCGTTGGTTCCGGACTCGCGCGCCATGTCGGGGTAGTCCCAGCCCTCGCGGCGGCCCGGCTTCTCGAATTTCGTCATGCCGACGCCGACGACGTAAACCTTGTTGGACATCGTTGTCCCCTTTCCGACGGTACCGATTTCGGGTCAGCCTATTCCTCGAGCGTCGCCGGGCGGATCACGACCACCGACCTGGTGCGCGCGCCCTCGTCGCGCAGCAGCGCGATGACCCGCCCGTCAGCGTCGCAGGCGGCGTAAACGCCCTGGATGCCGGCCGGGACAAGCGGCCGCCCGTTGGCCACCGCGTCGACCTCCTCGGCGGTCAGGTCGCGGCGCGCAAAGTTCAGCAGGCACGCCTCGTCCAGCGTCAGCGACAGGCCGGGCCGCTCGGCCAGGTCGTCGAGCGAGCGGGCCTGGTCCAGCGTGAAACGACCGACGCGGGTGCGCCGCAACGCCCTCAGGTGCCCGCCCACCCCCAGCGCCACCCCGACGTCGCGGGCCAGCGCGCGAACGTAGGTCCCCGACGAGCAGTCCACCTCCACGTCCACGTCGACGAACTCACCGGCGGGCCGGACGTCGAGCACCTCGAACCGGTCGATGCGCACCGGCCGGGCCGCGAGTTCGACGGCCTGGCCCTCGCGCACCAGCCGGTAGGCGCGGCGGCCGTCCACCTTGATGGCGCTGACCGCCGACGGCACCTGCTCGATGTCGCCGCGCAGGCCCGCGACCGCGGCGTCGATCGCCTCCCGAGCCAGGTGCGCGGCCGAAACGCTGTGCAGCACTTCGCCTTCGGCGTCCTCGGTGGACGTCGTCTGGCCGAGCCGGACGGTGGCGGCGTAGGACTTGGATGCCGCCGTCAACAGGCCCAGGATCTTGGTGGCGCGGTCGATGCCGATCACCAGCAGGCCGGTGGCCATCGGGTCCAGCGTTCCCGCGTGTCCCACCCTGCGGGTGGAGAAGATGCGCCGGCAGCGCCCGACCACGTCGTGGCTGGTCATCCCGGCCGGCTTGTCGACGAGGACTAGTCCCGGACCGATCCCCGGGCCGCTGCTGGAGGTCATAGCACGATGGCGGTCAGCACCAGCCCCCGCTCCACCGACCACCGGCCCCTCAGCGCGGTCAGCGGCGGGCCGTCGAGCGCCCGCCCGTCGATCAGGATCTTGGACACGAAGACCCCGGAGGTGCCCCCGTCGGGCGGGTCGAGGTCGAGCACGATGTGGGCGTCCTCGAAACCCAGCCAGCGCTTGGTCAACGGGAACCACGCCTTGTACGTTGCTTCCTTGGCGCAGAACAGGATTCGATCCCAGTGCAGGCCCTCGGGCAGCGTGGCCATCTCGTGCCGCTCCTCCGGCAGGCTGATCGCGTTCAGTACACCGTCGGGCAACACGTCGTGGGGTTCGGCGTCGATGCCCACCGAGCGCACCGCTTCGGCACGACCCACGACCGCACCGCGATAGCCCGTGCAATGGGTGAGACTGCCCACCACGCCGTCGGGCCAGCACGGTTCGCCCTTGTCGCCCTTGAGGATCGGCACCGGCGGCAGGCCGAGCTCGCCCAGCGCGACCCGCGCGCAGTGCCGCACGGTGACGAACTCGTTGCGGCGCTTGGCCACCGACCTCGCGATCAGCGGCTCCTCTTCGGGCAGCGGCACGAGGCCGGGCGGATCGGTGTACACCTCCGCGTAGGCCAGGCCGTCCGATGCCGGCAGCACCGAGGAAACCAGCATGTCCTCGGTCATCGTGATTGCCGCTGCCGCAACCGTTCCCGGAACTGCGCGGCCTGCTGCCGCATCTCGGGTGTGATCTCGAAGTGACCGCCGAAGTCGTTGAGGTATCCGGGCGCGTACTCCGGATCCGGCAGCACCTGGCGCAGCCAGTGGTGCGGCTTGCGGCGCCGCCACTCCCGCGGGTAGCCCACCGACACCTCCTCGAAGCGCACGTCGTCGTACCAGGTGGTGCGGGGAATGTGCAGGTGACCGTAGACCGAGCAGACCGCGTTGTAGCGGGTATGCCAGTCGGCGGTCTTGGTGGTTCCGCACCACAGCGCGAATTCCGGGTAGAACAACGCGTCGCAGGGGTCACGGACCAGCGGGAAATGGTTCACCAGGACGGTCGGTGTCATCCAGTCGAGTTTCTCGAGACGGGCGCGGGTGGTGGCCAGGCGCTCCCGGCACCAGGCCTCCCGGGTGGGGTAGGGCTCGGGCGACAGCAGGAATTCGTCGGTGGCGACCACGTTGCGCTCCCGCGCGATGGTCAGGCCCTCGGCTTTGCTGGCCGCGCCCTCGGGCAAGAAGCTGTAGTCGTACAGCAGGAACATCGGCACGATGGTCGCCGGTCCCCCGCGCTCGGTCCACACCGGAAAGGGATGCTCGGGCGTGACGATGCCCATCTCGTCGCACATGTTGACCAGGTAGTCGTAGCGGGCCTTGCCGAAGATCTGCACCGGATCGCGCGTCGTGGTCCACAACTCGTGGTTGCCCGGGACCCAGATCACCTTGGCGAAGCGGCGGCGCAGCAGGTCGAGTGCCCAACGGATCTCGTCGGTGCGTTCGGCGACGTCACCGGCCACGATCAGCCAGTCGTCCGGCGAGGACGGGTGCAGCGACTCGGTGACCGGCTTGTTGCCGAGGTGGCCGGTGTGCAGATCGGAGACGGCCCACAGCGTCGGTTGCCCGCTGTTCGTCGATTGGTTGTCCGAGTTTTGACCAGCCACGATTAACCAGACTAATGACCCGCGGCCGCGGGCCGGCCGGGACCGGCCCTTGCCCGTGGCATTAGAACGTGTTCTTGTTTGTCTGTGGCCGTGGCGGGGCGACTTGTACACTCCCGGGCAAGGGCCGCCGGGCCGTCAGGGGGTGTCGTGTTCGCCAAGGTGCGTCTGATCGGGGCGGTCGGTGCCCTCGTCGCCGCGGCCGTAGCCGGCTCGGTCGGCTGGCAGGGCGCCGCGCCGGGGCCGGCGGGGGCCGGGCGCGTGGAACTGCGCTCGACCGCGGCGCCGATGGAAACCACCATGAAGAGCCCGATCGTGGCGACCACCGACCCGCGGCCGTTCGACGCGTGCGAGGACATCCCGTTCGACGCGGTGCAGCGGCTCGGGTTGGCCTTCACCCCGCCCGAGCACGAAGACGGCCTGCGCTGCCACTTCGACGCGGGTAACTACCAGCTGGCCGTCGAGCCCATCATCTGGCGCACCTACGAGGAGACGCTGCCGCCCGACGCCGTGGAGACCACCATCGCGGGCCACCGCGCCGCGCAGTACTGGGTGCTCAAGCCGACGTATCACAACAGCTACTGGTATTACTCCTGCATGGTCGTGTTCAAGACCAGCTACGGGGTGCTGCAGCAGGCGCTCTACTACTCGACGGTCTACTCCAATCCCGAGGTGGACTGCATGTCCACCGACCTGCAGCGCGCCAACGACCTCGCGCCGTACTACAAGTTCTGAAGGCGGGCCGGGCCTTAACCTGGCACCGTGAGTATCACCTCGACGCGAGCCGCCCAGCCCACGCTGCACACCGTGCGACACCTCGGCGCCAAGGCGGCCGGGCGGCTGCTGCGCCTGCCGCCGGCGACCGCCGAGTACACCGTGCGGCGAGTCCGGGTGCCCATGCGCGACGGCGTCGACCTGGTGGCCGATCACTACGCGCCGAACACCGCGCCGGCCGCGGGCACTCTGCTGGTCCGCGGGCCGTACGGGCGCGCGTTTCCGTTCTCCCTGCTGTTCGGCGCGCTCTACGCGGCGCGGGGCTACCACGTCGTGCTGCAGAGCGTCCGGGGCACATTCGGCTCGGGCGGGGATTTCGAGCCGATGGCCAACGAGGTCGCCGACGGCGCCGACACGGTGGCCTGGCTGCGCGAGCAGCCCTGGTTCACCGGCCGGTTCGCCACCATCGGGATGTCGTACCTGGGGTTCACCCAGTGGGCGCTGCTGCAGGATCCGCCCCCGGAGCTGGCCGCTGCGGTCATCACGGTGGGGCCGCACGATTTCAACGCGTCCGTGTGGGGCACCGGCTCGTTCGCCATCAACGACTTTCTGGGGTGGAGCGACATGGTCGCCCATCAGGAGGACCCGGTGCGCGCCCGGTCGGCGCTGCGCCAGCTGCAGAACCGGAACCGGGTGACGCGGGCGGCGCTCGGGCTGCCGGTGGGTGACACGGCCCGGGCACTGCTCGGCGCCGGCGCACCGTGGTTCGAGTCGTGGGTCGAGCACACCGACCCGAGCGATCCGTTCTGGGACGCGCTGCGCTGCGGCGACGCGCTGGACCGCGTCGACGTGCCCGTCCTGCTGATCGGCGGTTGGCAGGACATCTTCGTCAGGCAGACGTTGCAGCAGTACGCGCACCTGCGGGCCCGGGGCGTCGACGTCGCGCTCACCATGGGCCCGTGGACGCACACCCAGATACTCACGACTGGGCTGAGCACCTGCCTGCGGGAGTCACTGGATTGGCTGGACACCCACCTCGGTGGCGCCCCCGGCCCGCACCGGCCCAGCCGGGTCCGCGCCTACGTCACGGGGCAGGGCTGGCGCAACGCGGCCGACTGGCCGCCGGCCACCACCGAGCGCGCGCTGTATCTGCGCCCCGGCG
>NZ_LZKD01000254.1:0-837 GCF_001668695.1 Mycobacterium sp. E2497 | reverse complement strand
AGTCCGACTTTTAGGCTCGCTGGTGCTCGGGCTCGCGGAGGATGAGTCACATCCGCCACACCGGCCCCTGGCCGGAGGAATCGACGAGTTGTCCGCCTCATAGCGACAACCTCGTCGCCTGCCGCAGAGACAGCACGCGCTGATGAATACGGTATTCGGTGGACCGCGGCATGGATCTAGGCCCGTACCGACCGCGGCCCATCCGACGCACTCTGCCGCGGCCCATCTCCCACCGCAAGGCGTCTGAGATGACTTTCGATGCCCTACCGCGGATCCGAAAGCCCTGTTTATTAAGGGCTTCGATCATTTGACCGATGGTGGCCGGCCCATTGTGGGCGAGGTGCATCGTCAACACGTAACGCAGCTCGATTCCCTGGAGATTCATCCCTGCACCATTGCACCCCGGTACGACACCCCGGTCTTGTCGCTGCGAGGCGGGCAAATCGACGATTTCTCCCGCCAGGGACCGGTGTGGCGGGTGTGACTCGACCCCCTATCCCGAGCACCAGCGAGCCTAAAAGTCGCTGTAAGGCGGGCACATCGACGATTGCTCCGACGCGGGGCGGAAGTGACCGATGTGACCAGGACGTCGGTCGCCGACCGCGGCGTCGGACGCGCGGCGTCGGCCGCGCAAACACTCACGCCTCGAAGCGGTAACCCATCCCCGATTCGGTCACCAAGTGCTTGGGGTGGGACGGGTCGTCCTCGAGTTTGCGTCGCAGCTGCGCCAAATAGACTCTTAGATAATGCGTTTCGGTGGCATACGCCGTCATGTTGTGGGCCAGCGCGGACAATGTGGTCATCGTCCCGGCCAGCCCGACCCAGGTCCGCGCGCCC
>NZ_LZKD01000253.1:0-20786 GCF_001668695.1 Mycobacterium sp. E2497 | reverse complement strand
TCGGGGCGGGCCGTATCTGGCGCGCGGGGCCCAAGACCTGGTGCCCAGCGCCCAGCTGCTGGACACCTACAGCCCCGAGATCTTCTGCACGCTGCGCAACTACCACGACATCGAGCCCAAGGCCTCCTCGTTCCTGGGCGGCAACGGCTACTCGCTGGTCGCCCACACCGAGGCGCTGTCCGGGCTGGGGTTGCTGGCCAACCCGGTGTCGGCGGTGGCCACCCTCGCCAGCCTGGTCGGCGGGCTGGCCGGCGTGGTCGGCGGTGCACCCAACCCGTACACCTACCCGGAGAACCTGCCGCGGGTGAACGCGCGCGGCGGGCCGGGGGGCGCCCCCGGCTGCTGGCAGCAGATCACCCACGACCTGTGGCCCGCACCCGAATTGGTGATGGACAGCGGCAACAGCATCGCGCCGTACAACCACCTCGACACCGGTTCCCCGTACGCCATCGAGTACGTCTGGGGCCGCCAAGTAGGGGATAACACGATCAACCCATGAAAATCACCGGAACCATCGTCAGGCTCAGCATCTTCTCGTTGGTGCTGCTGATCTTCACTGTGATGATCATCGTCGTGTTCGGTCAGATGCGTTTTGACCGCACGACCTCGTACTCGGCCGAGTTCGCCAACGCCAGCGGGCTGCGGGCGGGCCAGTTCGTCCGCGCCTCCGGGGTGGAGATCGGCAAGGTCGACTCGGTCGAGCTGGCCGACGGCGGCAAGCGGGCGCGGGTGAAGTTCAACGTCGACCGCTCGGTGCCGCTGTACCAGTCGACGACCGCGCAGATCCGCTACCTCGATCTGATCGGTAACCGCTACCTCGAGCTCAAGCGTGGCGAGGGCGAGGGCGCCGACAAGATCCTGCCCAAGGGCGGCTTCATCCCGATGTCGCGGACCTCGCCTGCGCTGGACCTGGACGCCCTGATCGGTGGTTTCAAACCGCTGTTCCGCGCTCTGGACCCGCAGAAGGTGAACACCATCGCGACGTCCCTGATCACGGTGTTCCAGGGCCAGGGCGGCACCATCAACGACATCCTCGACCAAACCGCGCAGCTGACCAACCAGCTCGGTGAGCGCGACCAGGCCATCGGCGAGGTCATCAAGAACCTGAACATCGTGCTGGACACCACGGTCCGCCACCGGCAGCAGTTCGACCAGACGGTCAACAACCTCGAGGTGCTCATCACCGGGCTGAAGGACCACGGCGACCAGTTGGCCGGCGGGACCGCGCACATCAGCAACGCCGCCGGCACGGTCGCCGACCTGCTCGCCGAGGACCGCGGGCTGCTGCACAAGACGCTCAACTACCTGGATGCGATCCAGCAGCCGCTCATCGACCAGCGCGACGGCCTCGACGACTACCTCAAGAGGGTGCCCACCGCCTTGAACATGATCGGACGCGCCATCGGCTCCTACGGCGACTTCGTGAACTTCTACGCCTGCGACATCACGCTGAAGATCAACGGTTTGCAGGGCGGCGGTCCGGTCCGCACGGTCCGGCTATTCCAGCAGCCGACGGGTAGGTGCACGCCGCAATGAGAACACTGGAACCGCCCAACCGGGTTCGCATCGGGCTGATGGGCATCATCGTGACCCTGCTCGTCATCGGCGTGGGTCAGAGCTTCACCAGCGTGCCCATGCTGATGGCGAAGCCGCACTACTACGGCCAGTTCACCGATACCGGGGGCATCGGGGTGGGTGACAAGGTGCGCATCGCCGGCGTGGACGTAGGCAAGGTCGAGGCCATCAGCATCGAAAACGACCACATCCTGGTCAAATTCAACCTCGGGACCGCGTCCATCGGCACCGAGAGCCGGCTGGCGATCAAGACGGACACGATCCTGGGGAAGAAGATCCTCGAGGTCGAGAACCGGGGCAATCAGCAACTGAGGCCCGGAAATTCGTTGCCGATCGGGCAGAGCACGACGCCCTACCAGATCTACGACGCGTTCTTCGACGTCACCAAGGCCGCGCAGGGCTGGAACATCGACACGGTCAAGGAATCGCTGCACGTGCTGTCGCAGACCATCGACCAGACCTACCCCCACTTGAGCGCGGCGCTCGACGGGGTGGCCAAGTTCTCCGACACGATCGGCAAGCGCGACGAGCAGGTCAAGCACCTGCTGGCCCAGGCCAACCAGGTGGCCAGCGTGCTGGGTGACCGCAGCGAGCAGGTGGACCGGCTGCTGGTCAACACCAAGACGCTGCTGGCCGCCTTCAACGAGCGCGGGCAGGCGATCAACGCGTTGCTGGCCAACGTCGCCGCCTTCTCCGAGCAGGTCAAGGGCTTCATCAACGACAACCCGAACCTCAATCACGTGCTCGAGCAGTTGCGTCAGGTCAGCGACATCCTCAAGGAGCGCAAGGACGACGTCGCCGCGGGGCTCACCGAGGTCGGCAAGTTCCTGCCGTCGCTGAACGAGGCCATCGCGTCGGGGCCGTTCTTCAAGGTGGTCCTGCACAACCTCGCGCTGTACCAGATCATCCAGCCGTGGGTGGACGCCGCGTTCAAGAAGCGCGGCATCGACCCGGAGAACTTCTGGCGTAGCGCCGGCCTGCCCGAGTTCCGGTGGCCCGACCCCAATGGCACCCGGTTCCCCAACGGCGCACCGCCGCCGGCGCCCCCGGTGCTCGAGGGCACGCCGGAGCATCCGGGGCCGGCCGTCCCGCCGGGGTCGCCCTGCTCCTACACCCCGGGCAACCCGGGCGGCAACGTCACCGTCGGCGACGAGGGTCTGCCGCGGCCATGGAATCCGCTGCCGTGCGCAGGTGGGGGTATCGGTCCGTTCGGCGGTCCGGGCTTCCCGGCACCGGTGGACGTGATGACCTCGCCGCCCAACCCGGGCGGTCTGCCGCCGACACCGGGCATCCCGATCGCCGGACGGCCGGGTGACCCGCCGCCGGATGTTCCGGGGACGCCCGTTCCGTTGCCGGCCCAGGCGCCGCCGGGTGCGCGCACCGAGAACCTGGCGCCGGCCGGACCGACGCCGCCGCCGTCGACGTTCGCGCCCGGCTTCCCGCCGGGGCCGGCGGCACCACCCGGGCCCGGCGAACAGTTGCCGGCACCCTTCATCAACCCCGGCGGATCGGGAGGCAGCGGCGCAGCCGGGGGAGGTAGCCAGAATTGAGCACCGCCTTTGACATCCGGAACATCCGGCTACCGAAACTGACCCGGGCGACCGTCATCCTCGGCTCGCTGGTGATCGTGCTGGCCATCGTCGTCGGGTTCGTCGGGTGGCGGCTCTTCGAGAAGCTGACCAACAACACGGTGGTGGCCTATTTCCCGGCGGCCAACGCGCTGTACCCGGGCGACAAGGTCCAGATCATGGGCATGCGGGTGGGCGCGATCGACAAGATCGAGCCGGCCGGCGACAAGATGAAGGTCACCTTCCACTACGAGAACAAGTATCGGGTGCCGGCGAACGCCAACGCGGTGATCCTGAACCCGACACTGGTGGCCTCGCGGGCAATCCAGCTGGAGCCGCCCTACAAGGGCGGCCCGGTGCTGGCCGACAACGCGGTGATCCCCGAGGAGCGCACCCAGGTCCCGGTGGAATGGGACCAGTTGCGCAACAGCATCACCAACATCATCTCCAAACTGGGCCCCACGCCGGAGCAGCCGACGGGACCATTCGGCGAGGTCATCGAGTCCTATGCCAACGGGCTGGCCGGCAAGGGCAAGGAGTTCAACACCACGCTGAGCAACCTGTCGCAGGCGCTCACCGCGCTCAACGAGGGCCGCGGTGACTTCTTCGCCGTGGTGAAGAGCCTGGCGCTGTTCGTCAACGCGCTGCACAAGGACGACCAGCAGTTCGTCGCGCTGAACCAGAACCTGGCGGAGTTCACCACGCGGCTCGCGCACAACGACAGCGACCTGTCGAACGCCATCGAGCAGTTCGACGGCCTGCTGTCCACGGTGCGCCCGTTCCTGGACAAGAACCGCGAGGTGCTGACCTACGACATCAACAACCTGGCGACCGTGACGAACACGATCCTGCAGCCGGATCCGCTCAACGGGCTGGAGACCGCGTTGCACGTCCTGCCGACGGCGGCGGCGAACATCAACCAGATCTATCACCCGTCGCACGGATCAGTGGTCGCCATCCCGGCGATCACGAACTTCGCCAACCCGATGCAGTTCATCTGCAGCTCGATCCAGGCGGGCAGCCGGCTGGGCTATCAGGAGTCCGCGGAGTTGTGCGCGCAATACCTGGCGCCGATCCTCGACGCCATCAAGTTCAACTACCTGCCGTTCGGCGCCAACCTGTTCAGCACTGCCGAGACCCTGCCCAAGGAAGTGGCCTATTCGGAGGACCGGCTGCACCCGCCGAACGGATACAAGGACACCACCGTGCCCGGCATCTGGGTCCCGGACACCCCGACGTCGCACCGCAACACCCAGCCCGGCTGGATCGTGGCGCCGGGGATGCAGGGCCAGCAGGTCGGGCCGATCACCGCGGGCCTGATGACGCCGGATTCGCTGGCCGAACTCATGGGAGGCCCCAACATCGCGCCGGTCCAGTCGAATCTGCAGACCCCGCCGGGACCGCCGAACGCCTACGACGAGAACCCGATCGTGCCGCCCATCGGCCTGAACGCGCCGGTGCCGATCCAGCCGCCGCCCCCGGGGCCCGGCGTGGCCCCGGGCCCGGTGGCCCCAACGCCGGCGCCGGTCGCGGCGCCCGCACCCAACGCGGGTGGGCCGGCCGTCCCCGCTGACCTCGGGGGTGGCCAGTGAGGTCGTTGAGACTGGTTCGCCGCGGGGCCTGGCAGGGGCTGGTCCTGCTGGTCGCCGCGCTGGTGTTGAGTTCGTGCGGCTGGCGCGGGATCTCCAACGTCGCGATCCCGGGTGGCCCCGGCAGCGGCTCGGGTGCCATGACGCTCTACGTGCAGGTTCCCGACACGCTGGCGATCAACGGCAACAGCAAGGTGATGGTGGCCGACGTCTTCGTCGGGTCGATCAAGAAGATCGAGCTGAAGAATTGGATTGCCACGCTGACCCTGGGCATCGACAAGAGCGTCAAGCTGCCCAAGAACGCCACCGCCAAGATCGGCCAGACCTCGCTGCTGGGCTCCCAGCACGTCGAGCTCGCCTCGCCGCCGAACCCGTCGCCGCAGCTGCTCAAGGATGGCGACACCATCCCGCTGAAGAATTCCTCGTCGTATCCGACCACCGAGCAGACCTTGGCGAGCCTGTCGCTGATCCTGCGCGGCGGCGGCATCCCCAACCTGGAGGTGCTGCAGAACGAGGTCTACAACATCTTCAACGGCCGCGGCGAGGCGATCCGGTCCTTCCTGGGCAAGCTGGACACCTTCACCAGCCAGCTCAACGAGCAGCGCGACGACATCACCCACGCGATCGACTCGACCAACCGGCTGCTGGGCTACGTCGGCAACCGGGCCGACGTCCTCGACCGGGTGCTGACCGACATCCCGCCGCTGGTCAAGCATTTCGCCGACACCAAGAACCTGCTGATCAACGCCGTCGACGCGGTGGGACGCCTCAGCCAGGCCGCCGACCAGTACCTGTCGGAAGCCCGCGGGCCCCTGCACACCGACCTGCAGGCGCTGCAATGCCCGCTCAAAGAGCTGGGCCGCGCCTCGCCGTATCTGATCGGTGCGCTGAAGCTGATCCTCACGCAGCCGTTCGACATCGACACGGTGCCGAAGATCTTCCGCGGCGACTACATCAACATCTCGCTGACGCTCGACGTGACCTACAGCTCCGTAGACAACGCGTTCCTCACCGGCACCGGATTGTCGGGGGCCCTGCGCGCGCTCGAGCAGTCGTTCGGGCGTGATCCCGAGACGATGATCCCCGACGTCCGCTACACGCCGAACCCGAATGACGCGCCCGGCGGGCCACTGGTGGAAAGGGGGGACAGGAATTGCTGACTCCTTTCGTCAGACGCCAGCTGATCGCGTTCGGGATCCTGACCGTCATCTCGCTGCTCGTGCTCGGGGTGTACTACCTGCAGATCCCGAGCCTGGTCGGCGTCGGCCGGTACACGCTGAAGGCCGAGCTGCCCGCGTCGGGCGGCCTGTATCCGACGGCGAACGTGACGTATCGCGGCATCACCATCGGCAAGGTCACCGACGTCGAACCGACCGAGCGGGGCGCCGAGGCGACGATGAGCATTGACAGCCGCTACAAGATCCCCACCGACGCGACGGCCAACGTGCACTCGGTGTCGGCCGTCGGTGAGCAGTACCTGGACCTGGAGTCGACCGGGAACCCGGGCAAGTTCTTGTCGGACGGTCAGACGATCACCAAGGGCACGGTGCCGGCCGAGATCGGTCCGGCGCTGGACACGGCCAACCGCGGCCTCGCCGTGCTGCCCAAGGACAAGATCGCCCAATTGCTCGACGAGACAGCGCAATCCGTGGGCGGACTGGGTCCGGCCCTGCAGCGGCTGGTGGACTCCACTCAGGCGATCGTCGGTGATTTCAAGACCAACATCACCGACGTCAACGACATCATCCAGAACTCGGGACCGATCCTGGACAGCCAGGTCAAGTCCGGTGATGCCATCGAGCGCTGGGCTCGCAACCTGAACAGGCTGGGCGCGCAGTCCGCCCAGGAAGACCAGCACGTGAAAAGCGTGCTGCGCCAGGCGGCGCCGACGGCCGACCAGGTCAACGAGGTGTTCAACGACGTGCGGGATTCGTTGCCGCAGACGCTGGCCAACCTCGAGGTGGTGTTCGACCTGCTCAAGCGGTACCACACCGGCGTCGAGCAGGTACTGGTGTTCCTGCCGCAGGGCGCGTCGATCGCCCAGACGGTGGCGGCGCCGTTCCCGAACATGGCGGCACTGGACCTGGCGTTGTCGATCAACCAGCCGCCGCCGTGCCTGACCGGCTTCATCCCGGCATCGGAATGGCGGTCCCCGGCCGACACCAGCATTCAGCCGTTGCCGTCGGGCACCTACTGCAAGATTCCGATGGACACCCCGGCCAACAGCGTGCGCGGGTCGCGCAACATCCCGTGTACGGATATCGAGGGCAAACGGGCGGCCACACCGCGGGAATGCCGAGACCCCAACCCGTACGTTCCGGCGGGAACCAACCCCTGGTACGGCGATCCCAATCAGATCCTGACCTGCCCCGCGCCCGCGGCCCGCTGTGACCAGCCGGTGAAGCCGGGCCAGGTGATCCCGGCGCCGTCGATCGACACCGGCCTGAACCCGGCCCCCTCGGACCGCGTCGCCGGGACCCCTCCGCCGACCAGCGACCCGTTGTCGCGGCCGGGGTCGGGTACGGTGCAGTGCAACGGCCAGCAGCCCAACCCGTGTGTTTACACGCCCAGCGGGCCACCAGTGGCGACCTACAGCCCCCAAAGCGGTGAACTGGTAGGGCCAGACGGGGTTAAATACTCCGTCGAAAACTCGGCCAGAACAGGAGACGACGGATGGAAGGAGATGCTGGCACCAGCCGGCTGAACCCCCCACCGATGCCGAAGTTTCGTCGTCTGGGCAGACGGCGTCCGAAGAACGAGGACACGGCGGCCGCCGCCGACCCGACCAGCCCCGAGGTGACGGCCGAGGATTCCCCGGAATCCGAGGGCGGAGCCGACCCGACCAGCCCTGAGGTGAGGGCCGAGGATTCGCCGGAATCCGAGGGCGGAGCCGAACCGACCAGCCCCGCAGTGACGACCGAGGAGCCCGCCGAACCGGAGGACGCAAGCGAGGAGACCGGTCCCGGGGCCGCACCCGATGAGGCCGCCGCCGCACGCCGCCCGTCGCGGTTGGGGCGGGGCTGGCTGGCCGGCATCGCTGCGGTGCTCGTGCTCTGCGCCGCGGCCGCCGGCGCCGGCGGCTACTTCGCGTTGCGCTACCACCACGAAAGCCAGGCGATCGCCCGCAACGACGCCGCGGCGCTCAAGGCCGCCGTCGACTGCGTCTCGGCGACCCAGGCCCCCGACACCAACGCGATGGCCGCGAGCGAACAGAAGATCATCGACTGCGGCACCGACGCTTTCCGCTCCCAGGCGCTGCTCTATACCAGCATGCTCGTCCAGGCGTATCAGGCCGCCAACGTCCATGTCCAGGTGTCCGACATGCGGGCCGCGGTCGAACGCAACAATCCCGACGGTTCCGTCGATGTGTTGGTGGCGGTGCGCGTCAAGGTCGCCAACGATCAGACGCAGAACGAGACCGGCTACCGCCTGCGGGTGAAAATGGCTCTGGCCGAAGGCCAATACAAGATAGCCAAGCTCGACCAGGTGACGAAGTGACGGTGGTGGTCGAGAAGCCACCGGCCACGGCCGCCCAGGAGCCCACGCCGAATGCCTTGGCGCCCTGGCATCTTCGTGCCGGTGCGTTCGCCGTCGACGTGCTACCGGGTGCCGCCGCGGTGGCCACGCTGGCGCTGGTCTTCTTCACCGTTCCGCCGCGAGGCGTGTGGTGGTGGCTCTGCGTCGCGACCATCGGGATCGTGATCCTGCTGGTGTTGGCGAACCGGCTGCTGTTGCCGACGGTCACCGGCTGGAGCGTGGGACGGGCCCTCTTCGGCGTGGCGGTCGCGCGGCGCGATGGCGAGCCCGTCGGGCCGTGGGCGCTGCTGCTGCGCGACCTGGCCCACCTGCTCGACACCGTCTCGGTGGTGGGATGGCTTTGGCCGCTGTGGGATTCGGGGCGCCGCACCTTCGCCGACATGCTGTTGCGCACCGAGGTGCGACGTCGGGAACCCGCCGAGCCGGCATTCGGCGTGTGCCGGTGGACGGCCGTCGTGGTGCTGGGCGCGACCGCGCTGTGCATCGCCGGCGCGGCGATCAGCTACGCGGCGGTGTTCGCCCCCGATCGGGCCACCGACCGGGCCCGGGCCCAGCTCGACACGCAGGGGCCCAAGATCGTCGCGCAAATGCTGACCTACGACCCCAAGTCGTTGCACGACGACTTCGCCCGCGCCCTGGCGTTGGCGACCGACAAATACCGCAAGCAGCTGGCCGCCCAGCAGGACATGGTGCAGAAGGGCACCCCGGTCATCAACGAGTACTGGGTGACCGACCACGCGATCCAGTCGGCGTCGCCGGATCGGGCGACGATGCTGATGTTCATGCAGGGACGGCGCGGCTCCGCACCCGACGAACGCTACATCTCCGCCACCGTCCGGGTCACGTTCACCAAGGACGGCGGCCGTTGGCTCGTCGACGACCTCACCGTGCTCACCAAGCCCAAACCGGCCGGGACCGAAAAGTGAGCCCGCGCCGCAAGTTCACGCCGGACGAGCAACCCCTGCTGGTCCCGAGCCCGGTGCCGCCGGGGCGGCCTTGGGGCCTGGCGTGGGCCAGCGGCGTCGCCGCCGTTTTCATGGCGGCCGCGATCACGGTGTGCAGCCTGATGCTCGCCGACCATGAATCCCGCGAGCGGGCCGCGTCGAGGAACCGCGAGGTGCTCAGTTACGTGACCGGCTTCATGACGCAGTTCACCTCCATCGACCCGTTCCATGCCAACGATTACGTGACTCGGGTTCTCGCCCAGGCGACCGGCGACTTCGCCAAGGAGTACCGCGACAAGGCGAACGAGATCCTGCTACAGGTGGCCCGCGCCGAGCCGGCCACCGGCACCGTCCTGGACGCGGGGGTTGAGCGATGGAACGACGATGGCAGCGCAACCGTCATCGTGGCGACCGCGGTCAGCACCAAATCGCCTGACGGTAAACAAGTTTGGGAAAACGCCAACCGGTGGACGGCGACCGCCGCGCAGGAAGGGAAGCAGTGGAAGATCAGCAACCTGCAGCAGGTGATCTAGCCGCCGACGAGACCGCCTCGGAGGGGCCGGCCTCGGAGGGGCGCGCGGATTCGCCAAACGCCGACGAAGGCGGTTCTGCCGCAGAAAAATCGACGACGGACGACGATGCGGCCGCCGACGCGCAACCCGGCGTTCGCACGAGGCGGCGATGGCTGGCCGGCAAGCGGCTGGCGATCGCCGTCGTCGCCGCCGCGGTGCTGTTCGTTGGATCGGCGGCATTCGCTGGTGCGACCGTGCAGCCCTACCTGGCCGATCGTGCCGCCGCGGCAACCAAACTCAAAGTGGCGCGGACCGCAGCCGATGCGATCACCACGCTGTGGACCTACACGCCCGAGAACATGGACACCCTCGCCGACCGCGCGTCGCGCTACCTCAGCGGGGATTTCGAGGCGCAGTACCGCAAGTTCGTCGACGCCATCGTGGCGCCCAACAAGCAGGCCAAGATCACCAACCACACCGACGTCACGGGCGCGGCCGTCGAGTCGATCGATGACGCCAACGCCGTGGTCATCGTGTACACCAACACCACATCCACCAGCCCGTTGACCAAAAACGTGCCCTCGCTGAAGTACCTGTCCTACCGGCTGTTCCTCAAGCGCGCCAACAACCGGTGGCTGGTGACCAGGATGACGACCATCACGTCGCTGGATTTGACGCCGCACGTCTAGCGCGGTCTGCTACGACCCATGGCCGTTACCTCGCCGGTGTCGGAGCGCTCGACCGTCGCGGCTCTGCTGTTGTTGACCTTCGCCACCGGCCTGGCGGACGCGATCAGCATTCTGGTGCTCGGACACGTGTTCGTGGCCAACATGACGGGAAACGTTATCTTCCTGGGGTTTTGGCTGGCGCCCCGAACGAGCATCGACCTGACCGCGGTCGTGGTTGCCCTGCCCACCTTCGTCTGCACCACGATCCTCAGCGGCCGGGTGTCGCGGCATTTCGCCGACCGGGCGCGGGCGTGGATCACCACCGTATTGGCAACGGAGATCGCCCTTTTGCTGGCGTTGGCGACGCTGGCCGGCACCGGCATCCTGCGGTATCACGACAACACCAAGCTGGTCATGATCGGCATTCTCGCGGTCACGTTCGGCCTGCAGCACTCCAGCGCGCGCCAGTTCGGCATCCAGGAATTGTCCACCACCGTGCTGACGTCGACGATCGTCAGCCTCGGCCTGGACAGCCGCCTGGCCGGCGGCACCGGCGCCCGTCAGGCGTTGCGCCTCAGCGTCGTGTCGACGATGTGCGCCGGCGCGTTCCTGGGCGCGACCATGTCACGATTCGTCGTCGCGCCCGTCTTCGCGGTCACGGCGGCCGTGGTGGCGGCCAGCCTGTTGATCTTCCGCTTCGGGCCGGCTAGTTGAAGGCCAGCCAGCTGGGCAGCGCCCGTTCGTGCGAATCGCAGAGCACCTGCCGGGTGTCGCACGACCCGCGCGGCGAGCCCGCGCCGGCCCACATGCCGCCGGTGTCGCGGCGCAACACGATCGCCGACGACCCGCCGCCGTCGAGCAGGACGGCGTTGTCGCTGCCAAGCCCGCGGAACAGGTCTTGCATGTTGTCCGGTGTGTAGCTGCCGCCCTCGAAGATGTACATCTCGTCTTTCTGCCTCGAGTACGCCAGGGCCGTTCGCGCGGCGCTGGGTCCCCCGTCGTGCAGCTGCCCATTCTGGCCGGGGGCCAGCAGCCCGATCCCGGACACCGCGACGAACCGCTCGTTCTTGTTCAGCAGGTCGGCGACCACGGGCGTGGCGGAGTCGTAGTCGTTCTTGGTCCTCGGCCACACCACGTACGGCGCCCCGCCGGACGGCAGGATCATCGTCGTCAGCGCGCTCCAGCTCTCACCGCCGCCCGAGAGGCCTTGCTTGCCGGGGTAGGCGACGGTGCCGGTGACGGCCTGGTTGGCGCGGCCCTGGCCGTGGGTGTTGTCCACGAAGGCGCCCAGCGGTGAGCTGCAGCCGGTCTGCCGCCACGAACCGCCCTTCTGGCCGCGCACGTCGAAGAAGTTGGCGTTGATCGCGATCGTGGGCTGGCCCATTCGCTGCCACGCCTGCAGCGGCGCGTAGAGCTCCGACGCCTGCCACAGCCCCTCGGCGGTGCGGGCGCCGGGATTGCTCTCGCAGCGCGCCTGATCCCCTTGGTGGGTGTCGACCAGCAGGTGGGGCGACAGCCGCCCGGCAGCGTTCTTGATGATCATCAGGTGGCCGCCGTTGTTCATCTCATACCAGCTGCCGCCGGCGTTGAGCATCGGCGCGGGGTGACCGGGCCCGAAGTTGTAGACCAGGTACGAACCCTTGGTGGTGTCGATGGCGTTGGCCAGCAGGTCGCGGCCGTCGGCGGCGCGCGCCACCGGCTGGCCCGTGCTGTTCGCCAGGGCGACGCACGCGACCATGGCGGTGCAGCCGGCCACCAGCCGGCGCAAGCTGGCGCGTCGGGTCAGCACGATCGCCCTTTCGGCCCGGATCTGGATGCAACATCAACATCATCAGTCACACCAGTCACACTGTCAATCTAGATAACGGGCCGATGACGCTCGGGCGGCGTTCGAATTACGTCTTCTCGCTTGAGCTTTCGGGCTCAGGCTCGGTCGCGTCAGTCCGCTCGTGCTTGCCCTGGCGCGCCTGGTGTTCCATCGCGATCGCCATCTCGGCCGCCCCCGCGACCCGGTGGTAGCCCTTGCGGTCGTAGACGTGGGTGATCACGCCGCCCAGGAGCAGCCCGATGACGAGGCCGATCGAGGTCATGACCAGCGCCTGCGATATCCCGGTGTCCGCGCGCCCGTGGAAGTACAGCAGCGACCGGGTGCCCAGGAAGACCTGGTGCATGGGCTCGAATTCGGCCAGCCAGCGGAAGAAGGGCGGCGTGGCCTCCAGTGGCACGGTGGCGCCCGCCGATGGCAGCCCAAGGATCACGAAGATCAGCATGCTGACCAGCAGGCCGCCGGTGCCCAGCACCGAGAGCAGCGAACTGGAGGTGATGCCCACCGCGACGATCGCGAACATCCCGTAGGCCCAGAGCTGCCAGCCGAGATCGATGGGCATGCCCAGCCCGTGGGCGATCGCCAGATACACCGCCGAGGTGAGCAGCCCGAGCAGCACCATGATGGCCCACTTGAGCAGCAGCGTCTGTAAGCGCGAGATCCTGACCTGTTCGGCGAAGCGGTACACCGGCCCGAATTCGGCTGGTACGTAACCGAGCAGGGCGTCGACCAGGGTGCTGACCACGATGCTGCCGGTGAACCCCGCGAGCAGGAGCAGGAGGGCGTAGTAGAAGGCCGACAGCCCGTTACCGGTGCCGTCGGGCAGCGGGTTGTACACGGTCGATTCGATCTCGATCGGAGTGGACAGGCCCTCTTCGGCGGCCCCGGCGAGCGGGGCGCCGCCGGTCTGCGCCTTGACCTGCGCGAGAAGTCGTTCGCCCACTTCGCCATTGGCCACGCCCATCGCCATGTTCAGGGTCTGGCCGGCGATGCTGGCGCCCAGCGTGCCCGCGCGCGGATTCGTCGAAATCGTGATCACCGGCCGCTCCGCGGGACCGGGAAGCACCGCGCTGGCGCCCAGATCCCGCAGCTTCGACGAGAAGCTCGGCGGTATCAGCACCGAACCGTATACGTGTCCCGTCTCCAGCTGATGCTTGGCCGCGTCGCGGGTGAGCACGCGGACGTCGAACTTGTTCTTGTCCAGGCCGTTGACCAATCGACCCGTCAGCTCCGCCCCCGCCGGCCCGGCGTCCTCGTTCACCACGGCGATGGGGAAGTGCCGCAGGTTGGTCATCGGGTTCAAGATCCCGCCGAGGTAGAGCGCGCACAACGCCGACATCAGGGCCAGCGTGATGACCAGCGGCGCGGCCCAGAACCGCACCGTGCGGACCGCCTTGATGCTCCGGTCGGGGTTGGGCGCCGCGTGCTGCGGCCGCGATTGAGACATGCCGGCTCCTGTCTGTCACGCCCACTCTATGGGCTCGGGGCGCCCAGCTCAGCGTGCATCTCCCAGACCAGCAGCTCCGACGGTTCGGTCGCGGTGACAAGCCGGCCGCCGGAGTCGGTGAACCGGACGGCGTCACCCTCCCGCAGCTCGCCGACGCCTTCGCACGTGGCCGCGCCGCGCGCGACGAACAGGTGTAGGTACGGCGCGTGCGGAAGGGTCACCGCGGCGCCGGCGGGCAACCGCGTGGCGTGCAGCGCGGCGTTGCGGTTGTGCAGGGCGATGGCTCCGGGCCGGCCGGGGATGCCTGAGGCGATCGTCACAAGTGCGCCCTCCAGCGCGTCCGCCTCGATCTCGTGCTGTTCATAGGCCGGGGTGATGCCGGCCTGGTCGGGTACCACCCACATCTGCACGAAATGTACTGGCTCCGTGGTTGACTCGTTCTTCTCCGAATGCAGGATTCCGCTGCCCGCCGACATGCGCTGGGCCAGGCCGGGATAGATCACGCCGCGATTACCGATGGAGTCCTCATGCGTCAGTTGGCCCTGCAGGACCCAGGTCACGATCTCCATGTCCCGGTGCGGATGCGTGCCGAATCCTGTTCCGGGCGCGACGATGTCGTCGTTATTGACCAGCAGCAGCCCGTGATGGGTGTTGTCCGGATCATAGTGGTCGCCGAACGAGAACGAGTGCCGGGAGGTCAGCCACGGCGTCGTGGTGACGGCACGTTCGGCCGCACGCCGAACGTGCGCGTGGGCGGACATGTGCTCACTGTAATCGGGTGGTCAGGCCACTGTCGCGGCGAGCAGCCCCTGCGCGTGCCGCAGTGCGGCGTCGAGTTCGGGCAGGGTCAGTCCGGGGGAGCGGCCCAGGTGGATCTCGACCTGGTACTCCGGCTGGCCATCGTGGGCGAAGATCGGCAACACCACGAAGTCGGCTGCGGCCAAGTCGGTTTCGAGCACATCGGTGACCGACTGCAGCGTCACCATGGTCATCAGCGTGGTGAGCTGGCGGGTGACCTGGGCCGTCGGCTCCAGCGAAGCGAGCAGGTCGGTCAGCCGGTCGTGCAATGACTGGTGGGTGTCGTCGAACCGCCAGGCGCCGTACCCGCGGTCCCGGATGTCGGCGAGCACCCGCTGGTGTTCGGCGATCTCCGTCCGGGTCAGCCGTGGCGTCACCCGCTGCAGCCACGCGTGGACGAATTCGTCGTCGCGCCAGGCCATCGCGACCAGACCGAACGGCGGGTCGATGGGGAAGCGCTGACCCACGGCCTGCCCGCCGTCGGTGCCGTGACCGACCGCGTCCACGGTGGTCAGGTGCCGCCGGCCGATCTTCGACATCGAGCAGCCCGCGCCGAGCGTCTCGTGCAGGAACCGCAGCGCCTCGCGGCCGCGGTCGAGCAGCGGGAACTGCAGGCGCAGCCCATGCACCAGACCGAACAGGCCACTGCCCAGGACGTAGCGGCGATCTTCGCGGCGCGCCACCCAGGCGCGGCCCTCCAATTCGGCCAGGACGAGGGCGCAGGTGGAGGTGCTGATCGCGCAGCGCTTGGCCACCTCGGCGGACATCAGGCCGGTTGGCGAATCCGCAAGAGCGGCAAGCACATCCATTACCCGGGCGGTCGGCGGTGATTTGGCGGTTGACGTGCTGATGGCCACCTCCCTACGATCCGTCCAAAATACAAGGATAACCGTCCTAATATTAGGAGATGGTCCAAAGTGATCAAGGTGGGAGTGTGGGGGCCGGGTTCCATGGGCGTGATCGCCTTACGCGGCGTGATCGACCACCCGGAGTTGGAGCTGGTTGACCTCGTCGTGCACAGCGCCACCAAGGCGGGCCGCGACGCCGGGGAGCTGTGCGGAACGACGCCGGTCGGGGTGGTGGCCACCCAGGATCCGGCGGCGCTGCTCGCCGGCGACGCCGACGCGGTGGTGTATGCCGCCGGTGCCAACCTGCGGCCGCTGGAGGCGGTCGAGGACATGGCCTCGATCCTGCGGGCCGGAAAGAACGTGGTGTCGTGTTCGGTGGTGCCGCTGGTGTTTCCGGACGGCTTGGGCCCGGCGGGCGCGGTGTTCACCGATCGGCTGCGGCAGGCCGCGCTGGACGGCGGGGTGTCGTTCTTCACCACCGGCATCGACTCGGGCTTCGCCAATGACGTTCTGCCGCTGGTGCTCACCGGCGTTGCGCGGGCCATCGACTGGGTGCGGGTGACCGAGATGTTCAACTACGCCACCTACCCGGACCGGGCCGCCGTGTACGAGATCCTCGGGTTCGGCCAGCCGCCGGAATACCAGGCGTTCGCCGCCCAGCCCGGAATGTTCACCTTCGGCTGGGGCCCTGTCCTACATCAGCTCGCGGCCGGCTTGGGTGTCACGATCGACGACATCGAGGAGAGCAACGAACGCATTCCCGCCGCGGAGTCCTTCGACACGCCCACCGGCCACGTCGCCGCCGGCACCATCGCGGCCATGCGCTCCACGCTGACCGGATACGTGGGCGGCAAGCCGACTTTCGTCCTCGACCACGTGACCCGGATGCGTGACGACATCGCCCCGGACTGGCCGCAGCCCCACATTTCGATCCCGCCGAAGGACCTCGGCTACGGGCAGGCCTCCGGCCGCGGCCTCTACCGGGTGGAGATCGAGGGATCGCCGACCATGCGCTGCGAATTCGAGATGGCCGAAGACCACGACCACGACCTGGGTGCGCGCATCGCGGGGGCATCCCGGATGGTCAACTCCATCCCGGCGGTCTGCGCGGCCCCGCCCGGGCTGCTCTCGGCGCTGGACCTGCCGCTGGTCACCGGGGCCGGACTGGTCCGCCCGGTGGCGGGGCCGCCGCCGGACAGCCGGCTGTTCTAAGGCCGGTCGCCGGGATAGGCCGCGGCGGCCAGCTCGAGGATCTCGGCCCGGTCGGCGGCCAGGATGAAGCCTGATCGGATCGACGCGTCGAGCGCGGCGGTGAAGCGTTCCAGGTACTCGGCGACGCCGCGCGGGTAGAGCAGGCGCAACGTGTCGACGTCGAAGAGTTCCCCGGAGCCGAACAGCGCGGCCATGACGCCTTCGTCGCCGCCGCGACCCGAGGTTCGCGCGACCGGCACGTCCACCCACGGAGTTCTGACGCCGCCCTGAGCCAGGCCGTTGGCATCCGGAACGGGTTGCGGCCCATAGGCATCGCGCACCTGCATGGGCGCCGCTCCGGGCGCGGGCGGGCCGCCGCGCACCCACGTGTTCAGCGCGGCGAGCGCCGCCTGCACCACGTAGTGGTGTTGCGGGGCGAAGTTGATGTGATGTGAAAGTTGCTGGCCCATCAGCGTGTTCGTGGGCGCGTACGCGGCGACGAGGTCCGCCAGCGGCGCCGAGCCGCTGTCGATGGGTGCCACCTGGATGGTGTAGTTGTCGGCGTGCGCGGCCCCGGGAATCTCCCAGACCCGCAGCCATGGGTTGTCGGGCTGACGCGCGTAGTAGTAGCCCTCCCGGGCGCCACCGAACAGGTCGGTTTCGGTGATAATCGTCAGCAACGGCACCCGCAGGTCCGGGCGAAATGCGACGGCCTGAGGTGCGCCGGCGTCGTCGAAGATGGATGCCCCGTCGAGCGGGGCCGCGGGGCCGAAGCGGGAGTGAACGAAAAACCCGTCGTACGTCTGGGCCAACGGGTCGACGGCGTTGACGTAGGTGGTGAGGAACATCGCCGACTGCGACTCGCCCAGCGCGATCACGCGTTGGGCGCGCAGCTCACCCAAAACGCCGGTGTCCCAGGCGGTTTGGACGAGCCCGCCGGCCTGGGAGAAGATGTCGTAGGCGAAGGCGTCGCCGGGGTGGTGCAGCGGCGCGTAGCGGGCCGGGTCCTGGCTTTTCAGCGACATGTCCACGCCGAGCAGGCTCGCGCCGCCGTCAACGCCCACCTTCTGCGCCGAGACCGCGAGGTACGCGTAACCCGCGCGCACGATTTCCCGGTGCCCCATCATCCACACCGCGGGCGCGTCGATGCCGCCGCTCACGTTGAGCCACTCCACCAGCGCCGTGCCGTTGAACCGCGCCGGATCCGTCGGCGTCAGCACCACGACTCGGGTGGTGTAATCCGCCGTGCCCAAGGGGGACACGCTCCACCGGCCGTCCGGCCCGAGCGGCGCCGTGGGCGCGTAGGAGGTGGCCGTCCCGGACACGAAGAACTCCCTCGCCGTGTAGCCCACCTCGGCGAGGGCGTACGAGCCCAACAACAGGCGCGGCCGCCCGGGCGCGGGTGTGATCTCGGGCGCATCCGTCACAGCGAACCGGGCAGCCCGAACTTCGCGAACAACGCCTCGTCGAGGAACGCCACCACGTGCGACACCCGGTCACCCCGCACGTCGAGCACGTGCAATTGGAAGGGCACGTGGATTTCACCGGCGCGCATGTACATGGCGGCGCCGGGCTGGCCGTTGGCGACCAGCGGCAACAGCCGCATGTCGCCGGGGGACTCGGCGGGGCATTGTTGATGAATGAGGGTGACGATGTCCCGCGCGCCCCGGTACCAGCCGGCGTACGGTGGCATCTCCCAGATCGCCTCGGCGGTGAACAATTCCACCAGGCGGTCGATGTCGTAAGTCTCGAAGGCGGCGATGTAGCGGGCCAACAGATCCTGCGTTTCCGGGGAATCCGGCGCGTCCAACCGGTCGCCCTGGCTGGGGCCCACCGCGTCGAGCTGGGATCGGGCCCGCTGCAGCAGGCTGTTGACGGCGGTCGTGGTGGTGCCGATCGCCTCGGCGACTTCGGCGGCCCTCCACTGCAGCACGTCGCGCAGCAACAGCACCGCCCGCTGCCGGGGCGAAAGGTGTTGCAGCGCAGCGACGAAAGCCAACCGCACCGACTCACGCGACCCGACAATGACCGACGGGTCGGCCGGGTCGTTGGCCAGGTCCGGCAGCGGCTCCAGCCAGGGCACCTCGCGGCGCTCGTGGAGCTCGGCGGTCGGGTCGGAACTGGGTGCGCCCAGGCCGGTCGGCAGCGGCCGGCGTTGCCGCCCCTCCAGCGCGGTCAGGCAGGTGTTGGTGGCGATGCGATGCAGCCACGTCCGCATCGAGGACTTGCCCTCGAAGCGGTCGTAGGCCTTCCACGCCCGCAGCAACGTCTCCTGAACCAGATCCTCCGCGTCGTGCAACGACCCGGTCATCCGGTAACAGTGCGCCAGCAGCTCACGACGGTACGGCTCGGCGTGTGCCGAGAAATCCCCGCCCGCCGCGGGGACGAATTCTGAGTCGGCGGTATTTTGCGCAAGCAGCCCCACAATGGGAGAGCCTACGACAGTGTCTGGCGGGGCGACCTGCGCCGAGAGCCATTACGCTGCCCCTAATGACTAGGACCGTGCAGTGAACCGCGACGAACGGAACTTCGACGGATTCGGCGGCGTGCGCATCGTTTACGACGTCTGGACGCCCGACACGGCGCCGCGGGCGGTGGTGGTCCTCTCCCACGGCCTCGGCGAGTACGCCCGCCGCTACGACCACGTCGCACGGTGTTTCGGTGCGGCGGGCCTGGTTACCTACGCGCTGGATCACCGTGGGCATGGCCGCTCGGACGGCAAGCGGGTGCTGGTGCGGGACATCTCCGAGTACACCGCCGACTTCGACAGCCTGGTCCGCATCGCCACCCGCGAGCATCCGGGCCTCAAGTGCGTCGTGCTCGGGCACAGCATGGGTGGCGCCATCGTGTTCGCCTACGGCGTCGAGCGCCCGGACGACTACGACCTGATGGTGCTGTCGGGCCCCGCCGTGGCGGCCCAGGATCAGGTGTCGCCGCTAATGGTCCTGGCCGCCCGGGTGCTCGGCGCGGTGGTGCCCGGGCTGCCGGTGCAGGAGCTGGACGTCGACGCGATTTCCCGGGACCCCGAGGTGGTGGCGGCCTACAAGAGCGACCCGCTGGTCTACCACGGCAAGGTCCCGGCCGGGATCGGCCGGGTCCTGTTTCAGGTCGGCGAGACCATGCCGCAGCGCGCGCCGGCGCTGACCGCGCCGCTGCTGGTGGTGCACGGCTCCGAGGACCGCCTGATCCCGGTCGCGGGCAGCCGGCGCCTGGTCGAGTGCGTGGGATCGACGGACGTCGAACTGAAGGTCTACCCGGGGCTTTACCACGAGGTCTTCAACGAGCCGGAGCGCGAGCAGGTGCTGGGCGACGTCGTCTCGTGGATCACCGCGCGGCTCTGAGGCGAAGCTGTCGTATCGCTTGAGTAGTTTGGCGCACATGACCGACGACAAAATGCTGGCCCGCATCGCCGCACTGTTGCGTCAGGCCGAGGGCACGGACAACCCGCACGAGGCGGACGCTTTCATGAGCGCCGCCCAGCGGCTGGCGACGGCGTCCTCCATCGACCTGGCGGTGGCGCGGTCCCATGCGGCCACCCGCTCGCCGGCCCAGGCCCCGACGCAGCGCACCATCACCATCGGAAACGCGGGCACCAAGGGCCTGCGCACGTATGTGCAGCTGTTCGTGCTGATCGCTCGTGCGAACGACGTGCGCTGCGACGTGGCGTCCAACTCGACGTTCGTGTACGCCTATGGGTTCGCCGAGGACATCGACGCCACCCACGCGCTCTACGCCAGCCTGGTCGTCCAGATGGTGCGGGCGTCGGACGCCTACCTCGCGTCGGGCGCGCACCGGCCCACACCGACCATCACCGCGCGGCTGAACTTTCAGCTGGCCTTCGGGGCGCGGGTGGGCCAGCGGCTGGCGGAGGCCCGCGACGAGGCCCGGCGCGAGGCCACCAAGGATCGTCGACGCCCACCGGGCACCGCTATTGCGTTGCGGGACAAGGATGTCGAGCTGCACGACTACTACCGGGGCGCTTCGAAGGCGCGCGGCACCTACCAGGTCAGTCGGGCGACGGCCGGCTACTCCTCGGCGGCGCGGCGCGCGGGTGACCGGGCGGGCCGGCGGGCGCGGCTGGGCAACAGTCCGGAACTGCCCGGCGCGCGCACCCCGCTGGGCCGGTGAGCCCCGGGCCGTCGGCCACGCGGGACTCCCAGCGAGCGAAGGTGTACGCGGCCGAGGAGTTCGTCCGGACGCTGTTCGACCGCGCCGCCGAGCACGGGTCGCGCGCCGTGGACTTCTTCGGTGCGCAGCTCACCCTGCCGCCGGAGGCGCGATTCG
>NZ_LZKD01000252.1:0-5796 GCF_001668695.1 Mycobacterium sp. E2497 | reverse complement strand
CGGTGGCCGATTCATCGCTGTATTCCGCCGGGCAGCGGGCGGTGGGGCATGAATTCCACCGGACCGCAGTCACTTTCAGCGACAGCTACCAGCCCGCCTGGGTGTACCGGGGCGCGGACGCCGATGCCGTGCGGGACGGTGTGGTGCACGCCGGCGTGCACGCCTCCTACCTGCACACCCATCCGGCCGCGGCGCCGGGGGCCGTCGCGCGGTTCGTCGCGCACGCCGCGACGGCGCGAGCGTAACCACTCCGCGAAAAATCGCGCCGAAATTCGCAGTGCCGTCACGCTCGCGGGGCCAACAGCGCCAACCACTAGGCTTGCCCGGTGACCGAGAACGCCTACCTCGCTGGACTGCGGCTGGCCGGCAAAAAGGTCGTCGTCGTCGGCGGCGGCACGGTTGCCCAGCGCCGGTTGCCCCTGCTGATCGCCAGCGGGGCCGACGTCCACGTCATCTCCCGCAGCGCCACCAGGTCGGTCGAGGTGATGAGCGGAATCACCTTGTCCCTGCGCGAATACCGCGACGGCGACCTGGACGGCGCCTGGTACGCGATCGCCGCCACCGATGATCCCGAGGTGAACGCGGCGGTGGTCGCCGAGGCCGAACGCCGCCACCTGTTCTGCGTCCGCGCCGACATCGCCGTGGAGGGCACGGCCGTGACACCGGCGTCCTTCAGCTATGCCGGGTTGTCGGTCGGGGTGCTCGCCGGCGGTGAGCACCGCCGGTCGGCGGCGATCCGCTCGGCCATCCGGGAGGCGTTGCAGGCCGGGCTCATCGCCACGGACAGCGCCGCGAGCTCCGACGTCGTGCGCGGTGGGGTGGCGCTCGTGGGCGGAGGCCCCGGCGACCCCGAACTGATCACGGTGCGCGGACGCCGCCTGCTGGCCCACGCCGACGTCGTCGTCGCCGACCGGCTCGCGCCGCCGGAACTGCTGGCCGAGCTGCCCCCGCACGTCGAGGTCATCGACGCGGCCAAGATCCCTTACGGGCGGGCGATGGCGCAGAACGCGATCAACGACGTCATGATCGACCGCGCCCGGTCCGGGAAGTTCGTCGTACGCCTCAAGGGCGGCGACCCGTTCGTCTTCGCCCGCGGGTACGAGGAAGTGCTCGCGTGCGCCGACGCCGGGATCCCGGTCACCGTGGTGCCGGGTGTGACAAGTGCCATAGGGGTGCCCGCGCTGGCCGGTGTGCCGGTCACGCATCGGGCCATCAATCACGAATTCGTCGTGGTCAGCGGCCACTTGGCGCCTGGACATCCCGAATCGTTAGTGAATTGGAATGCGCTGGCCGCCTTGACGGGCACCATTGTTTTGCTGATGGCCGTCGAACGCATCGAGCTTTTCGCAGAAGCGCTGATACAAGGCGGTCGACCTGCGGATACGCCGGTGCTGGTGGTGCAGCGCGGCACGACGGCTGCTCAGCAGACTTTGCGGGCCACCCTGGCCGACACGCCGGAAAAGATTCGGGCCGAGGGCATCCGACCTCCCGCGATCATCGTGATCGGGCCGGTGGCGGCTTTCGGGCTTTAAACGGATCTTAAGATTACTGTAAGGTAACCCTTTATGACGGCCCTCAACGACAGTGAGCGCGCGGTGCGGAACTTCACCGCCGCGCGCCCCGATCGTCCGGCCCCGGAGCGCGCCACGCGCCCGGCGGAGACCGCCTCCACTCGCGTCAGCAAGTACTATCCGGCCTGGCTGCCTTCGCGTCGCTTCATCGCGGCCGTGATCGCCATCGGCGGCATGCAGTTGCTGGCGACCATGGACAGCACCGTCGCCATCGTCGCGCTGCCCCGGATCCAGAACGAGCTGAGCCTGTCCGACGCCGGCCGCAGCTGGGTGATCACCGCGTACGTCCTCACCTTCGGCGGGCTGATGCTGCTGGGTGGCCGGCTCGGCGACACGATCGGGCGCAAGCGCACCTTCATCGTCGGCGTCGCGCTGTTCACCATCTCCTCGGTGCTGTGTGCGGTGGCGTGGGACGAGGCCACCATGGTGATCGCCCGGCTCTCCCAGGGGGTCGGGTCCGCCATCGCCTCGCCGACGGGCCTGGCGCTGGTGGCCACCACATTCCCGAAGGGGCCGGCGCGTAACTTCGCGACGGCCGTGTTCGCCGCGATGACCGCGATCGGGTCGGTGATGGGCCTGGTGGTCGGCGGAGCGCTGACCGAGGTGTCCTGGCGGCTGGCATTCCTGGTGAACGTGCCGATCGGGCTGGTGATGATCTACCTGGCCCGCACCGCGCTGCGCGAGACCAACCGCGAGCGGATGAAGCTCGACGCGACCGGGGCCATGCTGGCCACGCTGGCCTGCACCGCCGCCGTGTTCGCCTTCTCGATGGGGCCGGAGAAGGGCTGGGTGTCGATCACCACCGTCGGCTCCGGTGTGGTGGCCATGGCCGCGGCGCTGGCCTTCATCGTCGTGGAGCGCACCGCCGAAAACCCCGTCGTGCCCTTCGACCTGTTCCGCGACCGCAACCGGCTGGTCACCTTCGCCGCGATCTTCCTCGCCGGCGGGCTCATGTTCAGCCTGACCGTCTGCATCGGCCTGTACGTGCAGGACATCCTCGGCTACAGCGCGCTGCGCGCCGGGGTCGGCTTCATCCCGTTCGTCATCGCGATGGGGATCGGCCTGGGCGTCTCTTCGCAACTGGTGTCGCGGTTCTCGCCCCGGGTGCTGACGATCGGCGGCGGGATTCTGCTGTTCTGGGCGATGCTCTACGGCTGGGCGTTCATGCACCGCGGCGTGCCCTATTTCCCCAACCTGGTGCTCCCCATCATCGTGGGCGGAATCGGCATCGGCATCTGCGTCGTCCCGCTGACGCTGGCGGCCATCGCCGGTGTCGGTTTCGACCAGATCGGCCCGGTCTCGGCGATCGCGCTGATGCTGCAGAGCCTCGGCGGCCCGCTGGTGCTGGCGGTCATCCAGGCCGTGATCACCTCGCGCACGCTGTACATGGGCGGCACCACCGGCCCGGTGAAGATCATGAACGACCTGCAATTGCATGCGCTCGACCAGGGCTATACCTACGGCCTGCTGTGGGTGGCCGGAGTGGCCGTCATTGTCGGCGCTGCGGCGCTGTTGATCGGCTACACGCCGGCACAGGTCGCCCACGCACAAGAGGTCAAGGAAGCGATCGACGCCGGCGAGCTGTAGCTCACCGCCCATGCCGTGGCGCGTTGTCGCGCGTCGGGAACCATGTGGTGCTCGCCGGATTTGATAGCGCCGGCGATATCAAATTTCTGAAGATTCACCTCGTCCCCTGACGGCCGTGCGCCCGCGATCGACGAACCCTCGACCAGTTAGGCTGGCCCGCTGTGATTACCCGGATGTCCCAGCTGTTCTTACGCACCCTGCGCGACGATCCCGCCGACGCCGAAGTGCCCAGCCACAAGCTGCTCATCCGGGCCGGCTACGTCCGGCCCGTGGCGCCCGGGCTGTACAGCTGGCTGCCGCTGGGCCTGCGGGTGCTGCGCAGGATCGAAGCCGTCGTCCGGGAGGAGATGGACGCGATCGGCGGGCAGGAGATCCTGTTCCCCGCCCTGCTGCCGCGCGCGCCGTACGAGACGACGAACCGGTGGACCGAATACGGCGACGGCGTGTTCCGCCTCAAGGACCGCCGCGGCAACGACTACCTGCTCGGGCCGACGCACGAAGAGGTGTTCACCCTGACCGTCAAGGGTGAATACAGCTCCTACAAGGACTTTCCGGTTTTGCTCTACCAGATCCAGAACAAGTACCGCGACGAGGCGCGGCCCCGCGCGGGGATCCTGCGGGTGCGCGAGTTCCTGATGAAGGACTCCTATTCCTTCGACATCGACGACGCCGGGCTCAAGGCCGCCTACCACGCGCATCGGGAGGCCTACCAGCGCATCTTCAACCGGCTGCAGGTCCGCTACGTGATCGTGTCCGCGGTCTCGGGAGCGATGGGCGGCAGCGCGTCCGAGGAGTTCCTGGCCGAAAGCCCGGTCGGCGAGGACACCTTCGTGCGCTGCCTGGAGTCCGGGTATGCGGCCAACGTCGAGGCGGTCATCACCGCCCGCCCGGAGGCCAAACCCATCGACGGGCTGCCGGAGGCGGTGGTCCACGACACCGGTGACACCCCGACCATCGCCACCCTGGTGGACTGGGCCAACCAGGCGGACCTCGGTCGCACCGTCACCGCGGCCGACACGCTGAAGAACGTGCTGCTCAAGGTGCGCCAGCCCGGCGGGGAGTGGGAACTGCTGGCCATCGGCCTGCCCGGCGACCGCGAGGTCGACGACAAGAGGCTGGGCGCGGCGCTGGAACCGGCCGACTACGCGCTGCTCGACGACGCCGACTTCGCCGGGTACCCGTTCCTGGTGAAGGGCTACATCGGACCGAAGGCGCTGCGCGAGAACGGCGTTCGCTATCTCGTCGACCCGCGTGTGGTGGACGGGACCAGCTGGATCACCGGGGCCGACGAACTGGGCCGGCACGTCGTCGGCCTGGTGGCCGGCCGGGATTTCACCGCCGACGGCACCATCGAGGCCGCCGAGGTGCGCGACGGTGATCCGTCTCCCGACGGCGCCGGCCCGCTGGTCTCGGCGCGGGGCATCGAGATCGCACACATCTTCCAGCTCGGCCGCAAATACACCGACGCGTTCGCCGCCGACGTGCTCGGCGAGGACGGCAAGCCGGTGCGGCTCACCATGGGCTCCTACGGCCTCGGGGTGTCGCGGATGGTGGCGGTGATCGCCGAGCAGCACCACGACGAGCTGGGCCTGCGCTGGCCGCCGGCGATCGCGCCGTTCGACGTCCACCTGGTGATCGCCAACAAGGACGCCGACGCCCGCACCGGGGCCACCTCGTTGGCCGGCGACCTGGACCGGCTGGGGGTCGACGTGCTGCTCGACGACCGGCAGGCGTCGCCCGGGGTCAAGTTCAAAGACGCCGAGCTGCTGGGCGTGCCCTGGATCCTGGTGGTGGGCCGCGGCTGGGCCAACGGCGTGGTGGAGCTGCGCGACCGCTTCACCGGAGAGACCCGCGAGCTGGCCACCGGGCCGTCGCTGGCCACCGACCTCGCGGCCGCCCTGGCCGGATAGGGCGAAAAGCCTTGCGGCGCTAGTCGTTTCCGCCCGGGAAACTCGTCGTGATGGGCCAGGCGCCCAGCACGCGGTTCCATCGGGCGGCCATCACGGCGCTTTGCGTCAGGGCCGTCGCGGCGAACGCGCGGTCGTCGGCCGTCTCGGCGTGCTCGATCACCACCCGCCAGGCCGACGCGCCGTCGTTCTCCATCCGCGCGGCCAGGCGCGCCGCGTCCGCCGCGCTGCCCACCAGCAGGGGCAACTGATAACCGGCGGCGGCGACGGGCGCGTTGACCTTGCGCGCCGTCAGCATCGCGATCACGTCGTCGCGGCGTTGGCGGTGCTGGGCCAGGGCCTCCACCACCATGCCGTTCACGCTCGGCGGCGACAGTGCCGACACCATGCCGTAGCCGTAGATCGTCGAGTGCTCGATGGCCAGCGCGTCGCACAGTGCCGCGTTGTCGGCGTCCTTACCGGAGCTCATATCGACGGGCCCCCGGGCACCAGGGCGACCGTGTACGACGCCGTGCAGGACGCGATGATCGAGGCCAGCAGCCCCGCCCGGTAGCCCGATTCGCCCGCCACCAGGCGGTTGGCGCTGTCCGCCGAGGCGCGCAGCGCGTTGATGACGTCGGACACCGGCGGCGGGGGCGGCGGTGGGCCGGCCGGTGCGGCCGGGTCGGCGTAGTTCTCGGAGATCGTGATGCCCGACCTCATGTCTAGCAGGTGGCGCACCGTCGCACCGG
>NZ_LZKD01000251.1:0-981 GCF_001668695.1 Mycobacterium sp. E2497 | reverse complement strand
GCCTGCCCGCCGGAGTGCAGCGACGGCTCGTCGAACTGCGGCTCGTTGAGCAGCCGATAGCCCGGCACATAGGTCTGCACCTCGGCCACCACATCGTGAATCGACTTGGCGATCGCGTCGCGGTCGGCGTCCTCGGGAATCGCGCAGAAGATGGTGTCACGCATGATCATCGGCGGATCAGCCGGATTCAAGATGATGATCGCCTTGCCACGCGCGGCGCCGCCGATGGTCTGCACGCCCCGGCTGGTGGTCTTGGTGAACTCATCGATGTTGGCCCGCGTCCCCGGACCCGCCGACACCGAGGACACCGACGCCACGATCTCGGCATACGGCACCTCGACGACCCGGCTAACCGCATAGACGATCGGAATGGTCGCCTGCCCCCCGCAGGTGATCATGTTGACATTCGGCGCGTCCAAGTGCTGACGCAGGTTCGCCGGCGGGATCACCGCCGGGCCCACCGCCGCCGGGGTCAAATCGATCGCCCGAATACCCGCCGCCTCGTACCTCGGTGCGGCATCGCGGTGCACGTAGGCACTCGTCGCCTCGAACACCAGATCGGGCTTCTCCGACTGAGCCAACAACCAGTCCACCCCCTCGTGGGTGGTCTGCAACCCCAACTTGCGCGCCCGGGCCAGCCCCTCACTGTCGGGGTCGATGCCCACCATCCACCGCGGCTCCAGCCAGTCCGATCGCAACAACTTATACAGCAGGTCAGTACTGATGTTTCCCGACCCGACAATGGCCACACTCGCCTTAGCCGGCATGACGCTCCTCTTATTCGAACGACAAACGAACAGAACCCAGCCCGGTGAACTCGGCCACGAACTCGTCGCCGGCGTGCGCGTCGATCGCGCGCGTGCACGATCCCGGCAGCACCAGGTCCCCTTTGCGCAACCGCACCCCGAAGCCCTCCACCTTGCGCGCCAGCCAGGCCACCGCGGTGACCGGGTTGCCCAGCACCGCATCGGTGCGGCCCTT
>NZ_LZKD01000250.1:0-5092 GCF_001668695.1 Mycobacterium sp. E2497 | reverse complement strand
CGGTCGCCGCGCTGGCGTGGGTGCGCAGGCGCGGGGTGACGATCAGGTGATCGGTCACGGCCGGGGCTACCCGGGGCTCGCCGCGTCGCGGGCCGCGATGTAGCCGTAGACCAAGCCCTGCGCGATCGTCGCGCCCGCGCCGGGGTAAGTCGTGCCGAACGCGTTGGCGGCGGCGTTGCCGATCGCGTACAGCCCGGGGATCGCGGTGCCGTCCTCGCGCAGCACCCGCGCTCGTTCGTCGGCCGACAGCCCACCGCAGGTGCCCAGGTCGCTGAGGGCCATCTTCACCGCATAGAACGGGCCCTTGAGCAGCGGACGCAGGTTGGGGTTCGGCGTGACGGTGGGATCGCCGTAGTACCGGTCGTAGGCGCTGCGGCCCCGGCCGAAATCGGGATCCTGCCCGGCGGAGGCGCTTTCGTTGAACCGGGTCATCGTCGCGACGAACTCGTGGACACCAACGCCGATGCGCGCGGCCAGCTCGGGGAAGCCCTCGGCGCGCACCGCGATGCCCGCGTCGTACCACGGCCGGGGAATCCGCATGCGCGGAAACAGTTCGGCGCCGAACACATAGCTGTTGCGGTACTGCTGATCGAAGACGATCCACATCGCCTCGACGGGGCTGCCCGATCGCTCGAGGTCCAGCAACCGCTGACCGAACGACATGTAGTCGCAGGACTCGTTGGCGAATCGGCGGCCGTTCTGGTCGACGATCAGGCAGCCCGGCAGCGACCGTTCGGCCAGCATCACCCCCGGCGGCCTGCCGGGCAGCGGCGCGATGGCTGGGAACCACCACGCCTGATCCATCAGGCCGAGGCCGGCGCCGACGTCCTGCGCCGCGCGGATCCCCTCGCCGGTGTTGGTCTCGGCGCCCAGGCTGAGGTTGGCCTCCAGCGACTCGGTCTGGAACTTCCGCCGCATCTCCATGTTGTGGTCGAAACCGCCGGTGGCCAGCACCACGCCGCGCCGGGCGGTGATCGTCACCTCGCGGCCGTCATGGCCGACGACCGCGCCGGTCACGCGGTGGGCGTCGCCGGTCAGGCGTAGCAGCGGGGTGTCGGTCCACACCGGGATGCCGGCGCGCAGCACGCCGGCGAACAGGCCGGCCGCCAGCGCCTGCCCGCCCGCCGCGTAGCGGCGGCCCAGCAGCCGCCCGCCGAGTCCTTGGGCCACCCGCTTGGCGAACGTCGGGACGCCGCGGCGCGGCACCCGCGCGACCAGGTTCATCCACCGGTAGTCGGCGCCCGTCGTCGGTATCGAGAAGCCGGCCTCCAGCACGCCCGGCCGCAGCCGGGTGCGGTGGTTGCCGAGGATCGACGTATCCAGCGGATAAGACTCGCAGGTGCGGCCCGCGGCGCTGCCGCCCGGCTCCTCGGGGTGGTAGTCGGAGTAGTCGCGCGCCCAGAACAGGCGCAGGGGAGTCGTGCGGCGCAGCATGTCGACCGTCGCGGGCGCATGTGCCAGGAACGCGGCCGACCGTTGCCCGGGCGCCGACCCGGCGACCACCGCGTCCAGGTAGGCGGCCGCGCGTTCGGCGGTGTCGTTGGCGCCGGCGTCGCGCAGCACGGGGCAGGCGGGTAGCCACAGCGCGCCGCCGGAGCGGGCCGTCGAGCCACCGACGTACGGCGACTTCTCCACGATCAGCACCGAGAGCCCGCCCTCGTGCGCGGCCAGCGCGGCGGCCATGCCGGTGCCCGAGCCGACCACCAGCAGGTCGACCGTCGTATCGGTCACCGGCAGGCCGGCCGGGATGGTCGCGCTGCGCTGGCTCACGGTGTGAACGGTATGCCGGGGCGGGGTGGCAGAGGAAGAGGCGGGAACAAGTGGCCCCACAAGGCGGGCCGCAGGCGTTAAATCAAGGGTTATGACGTCGCAGTCGGAGGCCGACGAGGTTCGGCTCATCGAAGCGCAGCCCGCCCCCGCCCGGTTTGCCCGCGGTTGGCACTGCCTGGGCCTGATCCGGGACTTCGGTGACGGCAAACCCCACCCCATCAACGCCTTCGGCCAGAAGCTGGTCGTGTTCCGCAGCGGGGACGGCGAAATCAACGTGCTCGACGGCTACTGCCGGCACATGGGCGGTGACCTGTCGCGGGGCGAGGTCAAGGGCAACGAGATCGCCTGCCCCTTCCACGACTGGCGCTGGGGCGGCGACGGCCGATGCAAGCAGGTGCCCTACGCCAGGCGCACCCCGCGGCTGGCCCGCACGCGGGCCTGGACCACCCTGCAGCAGGACGGCATGTTGTTCCTGTGGAACGACCCCGAGGGCAACCCGCCGCCGCCCGGGGTCACGATCCCGCGCATCGAGGGTGCGACCAGCGACGACTGGACCGACTGGCACTGGTACACCACCGTGGTGGGCAGCAACTGCCGCGAAATCATCGACAACGTCGTGGACATGGCGCACTTCTTCTACATCCACGGCTCGCTGCCCACGTATTTCAAGAACATCTTCGAAGGCCACGTGGCGACCCAGTACATGAACGGCGAGGGCCGTCCCGACCTCGGCGGCACGGTGGGCGCCGAGATGCTGGGCACCACGTCGGTCGCGTCCTACTACGGCCCGTCCTTCATGATCGACGACCTCACCTACCACTACCGGACCGGTGACGCGCAATCGATTCTGATCAATTGCCACTACCCGATCGACGCGAATTCCTTTGTGCTGCAGTACGGCATCATCGTGAAGAAGTCGGACGCCATGCCCGCCGACCAGGCCATGCAGACCGCGATCAAACTCGGCGACTACATCAAGCTGGGGTTCGAACAGGACGTGCAGATCTGGCGGCACAAGGTGCGCATCGACAATCCGCTGCTGGTCGAGGAGGACGGCCCGGTGTACCAGCTCCGGCGCTGGTATCAGCAGTTCTACGTCGACGCCGCCGACGTGGCGCCGGACATGGTGGATCGCTTCGAATTCGAGCTCGACACCACCCGGCCGTACGAGGCGTGGATGAAAGAGGTCGAGGACAACATGGCGGCCCAGGCGGGCGCCGCGGGTCCGCGATGACGCTGGAGTCGTCCGTCCGGACGGACAACCGGCTCGACGAGATGCCGATGGTCCCGGTGGCGTGCCGTGACTGCGGCGCCCGCGTGCTGGCGCGCAAGAGCACCTGGAACCAGACCAGCGTGCAGTGGAACGCCGACGCGACGGCCCGGTGCGCCGAGCTCGCCGAGGCGCGCAAGATCTCCGCGCACGCCGGCCGCGGTGTGTTCCTGGCGTGCTCGGCGTTGAGCGAGTCGATCCTGGACGCCGTGCGCCGGGGCGCCCTGGCGATCGTCGACGAGCGGCTCATGGACGATCGCTGACGGCCTCCCCGGAGGCCCGATGCTGGTGCTGGTCCACCAGTTTCAGCGCGGGCGCGGTCCTCGCGGGTCCGGCCAGGGCCGCGGTATGCGGCGCGCGGCCCCGCTTGTCCCGAGGCGGTTCCTCGGGCGAGCCGGGTGGCTGCCCGCCGGGCGCCGGGTCGTCATTCATGAGCGGTGACTCCGGGTCCCGGCTGCCCGAGCGCAAGCGATTGGTGGCGGCGACGGCGAGGACCGCGGCCGCGGAGGTGCCGAGCCCCTGCGCCCAGCCCACCGGGCCGACCGGTGTGCAGCCCAGCAGTTGGCTGATCCCCGGTGTGGTGATCATCGCGGCGAATGCGGCGAACGAGCCGGCCGCGGTGAGCAGCACCAGGGGCGCGTGCGAGTCGACCACGGTCTGGCCGAGCTCGACGGCGACCAGTGAGATCAGCGCGACGGTGGACGCCCGCCGGGGCAGGCCGGTGACCGACGCCATCGCCCAGGCCGCCGTGGCAGCGGTCGCGGTGAGGGCCCCGCGCGCGGCCACGGTGCGCCGCAGCGCCCGCTCGTCGATGCCGCGCCCGACGCGTTGCACCGGCCCGGCGGGCGTGCTGACCGCGACCGCGGTCGCAGGCAACGCGTCGGTGAGCATGTTGATCAGCAGCAGTTGGCGAGTGTTCAGCGGCGAGGTCCCCGTTATCGCCGTGCCGATCACCGAGAAGATCACCTCGCCGGCGTTGCCGCCGAGCAGGCCGGCCACGGCCGCCTGCACACCGCGCCACAGCCGGCGGCCCTCGTCGACGGCGGCCACCAGCGTCTCGATGCGCCCGTCGGTCAGCACCACGTCGGCGGTGGTGTGGGCGGAGTCGCTGCCGCGTGCGACCACACCGACCCCCACGCTCGCCGCCCGGATCGCGGCGGCGTCGTTGGCGCCGTCACCCACCATGGCGCACACCCGCCCGGCGCGCTCGAGGGTCTGGACCACCTGCACCTTGTTCTCCGGCGACATCCGGGCAAAGATCACCCGTTCGGACACCGCGCGCAGCTGATCGTGGCGTGACAGGGCGTTCCACTCGGCCCCGGTGATCACCTGGTCGCCGCTCACCGGCACGCCCAGCTCGCGGGCGATGGCGGCGGCGGTGACGGGATGGTCGCCGGTGATCAGGCGGATGGCCACGCCCCGGTCGGCCAGGTCGGCCAGCAACTGAGGCGCCTGGGCGCGCGGGGTATCCGAGAGGCCCAGAAATCCCGTCAGCGTCAACCCCGCGCCGCACACCTCGGTGAGGCCGTCGGGGTCTTCCCGCAGCGACCGCGCCTGCTGAGCGCTCAGGCGGCGTTGGGCCACGGCGATCACCCGAAGACCTGCGGTCGTCAGCGCGGCAACCGCGTCCTCCGCCTCCGCGCCCACCTCCCGGCACGCCGCCAGGACCACTTCCGGTGCGCCTTTGACCGTCACGTGCGTGCCGGTCGCCGAGGCGGAGAATGCCCTGCCGGACCGGAACGGCAGATGCGCGTCCGGCGTGGGTCGCGCGCCGGAGGCCGCCGCGTCCGCCGCCTTGATGATGGCTTCGTCGGTGGCGTGGACGTGCGGATTGCCGTCGTCCGCCGGCGCGGCCTGCGCGGCGCACCGCAAGACGTCGTCGCGCGAATGCCCGCCGGCCGGATGCACCTCGACCACCCGAAGGCGGTTCTCGCTCAGCGTCCCGGTCTTGTCGAAGCAGACCACCTCGACGCGGCCGAGCGCCTCGGCCGCTCGCGGGACTCGCACCAGCGCGCCGGCTTCGCCCAGCCGCTGCGCCGACGCGGACTGCGC
>NZ_LZKD01000249.1:0-33228 GCF_001668695.1 Mycobacterium sp. E2497 | reverse complement strand
CTGCAGCTCCAGCGCATGCCCGGCACCGAACATGTCCCAGAAGTCGCCCACCCACACCGGCCGCTGCGGCGGCGCGGTCTCCGGGTACGGGTTGTGGTCGTAGAACGGGTGGTGGCAGTTCGTCCACAGCACAACCGATCCCGGCTTGTCGAAGACCACCTGGGCGTCGACGACGCGCATGAGGTAGACCATCCACAGGTGCTTGCCCTGGTCCCACGCGCAGTGGTAGTCGACGGTCCGCGCCGCCGCGTTGGCGACGGTCCGGGTGTAGATCTCGGTCTCCGAACCGAGCCGGTCGTAGGCCAGCCACAGGCCCGGCTCGTCGGTGGGTGTGAAGCCGCGCAGGCTGTACGTCCACTCCTCGAGGCTTCGGGTGTCCGCCATGTACTCATACAGCGCGTCCGGCGGGCACGCGACGTAATCGTTGACCGTGCAGTACTGCCCGAACACCTGATCGTGCGGGTACACCGACCGCATCATCTCCATGATGATCGGAGTCGCCTTCTCCCGCGGACTGGTTTCTATGCGGACCACCCCGTCGATGGGGGTGGGGATATCCTCAAGCGCTGGCAGCGACATCGGCCCGGTTCTCCTTCGCGGTCGAAACCTGTTCTGAAACAGCGCCATTCCCTGACGGCACGGCGAGAAAAGGGGCGAACGGCGGGATTTCATCGGCGTCGCATTCGACGCTGACCACCGCCGGGCCCTCGATGTCCAGCGACGTCCGGAGCGCCGCGGCCAATTGGGCGGGCTCGCTGACATCGACCGATGTCAGGCCGGGAAACATCGTCGCCAGACCGGTTCCCAGCGCGCTGGGCCGGAAACGGTTGTAGCTGTAGCGGTTCTGGTAGAACAGCTGCTCACGGGTCACGCACATGGCGTGGGCGTTGTTGTTGAACAACACGAACGTCACGGGAAGCGCGTATTGCACGGCCGTGTGCACCTCCAGACCGTGCATGAAGAACGCGCCGTCCCCGGCGATCACCACGGTTCGGCCGGCGCCCCGGCCGCCGTTCGCACGCCCGAACGCCATCCCGATCGCGGCCCCGAAGCTGTAGCCCATGCCGCCCATGCCGAGCGCGGCCACGAACCTGCCGCCGCGCCGCGCCGGCAGGTGATGGATGGCGGCCGCGCCGGTGTTGCCGGCGTCGACCACGATGTCGGCCCCGTCGGGCAGGACGCGGTCCAGCACCGCCATGGCGTCGCGGTATCGGATCCCCGGTCCCGGGCCGGCCGGCGGTTTCAGCTCGGTGCGGGGGATCACATCGGGCACGCGCAGGCCGCTCGGGCGTCCGTGACCGCACAGCGCCTGGGTCAGCATGCGCAGCGAGCCGCGAAGGTCGTCGGTGTGCACATGGACGCAGCGCAGGTAGGGCCGCGCCGACCCGATGGACACCGTTCGCACCGCGGCTAGCGCGTCGTCCAGGCCTCCGCGCGCGGTGACCGTCAACCGGGTGCCGACAATGAGGCACACGGCGCTGGCGGCCACCGCTTCGGCCACGCTCGGGTGGCCCATCACGCCGGTCACCCCGAGCCCCGACGACGACCCCAAACCCGGTGTGCCCGCGACATCTTTGGCGTCCGGGACGGTGGCCACCCGCGCGCGCAGGAGCGCACGCAGCTGCTCGAGTTCGTCGCGGGCGTCGTCGCGGGCCACCTGCTCGCCGGCGATGATGGTGACCTGGCCGGTTGCGCGGCGCAGCTCGGAGGCGATGAGATGCGGGTTGCCGATCGGCGCGCTGAAACTGTTCGGGCACTCCGTGGCGTCGTCGACGGTGATGCGCGCCTGCTGAATATCCTTGGGCAGCAACAACACCGCGGGGCCGCCGGTGCGCGCCGCGGCGATGGCGCGGGGCAACGCCGAAACGATGCCGACCGGCGCCAGCACCCGCTCGCAGAACACCGACACCGCCGAAAACAGCGCACGGGCGTCGAGGGAACCGTTGCGGCCGCTGGTGTCCTGGAAGCTGCCCCGGCCGTCCATCGTGGTCGCGGGCTGGCCGACCAGGGCCAGCACCGGAACGCGGCTCGCGAACGACTCGCCCAGGCCGGCGACGAGGTTCAGTGCTCCCCCGCCCGAGGTCGCCGCCACCACGCCGAGCCCGGCGCCGCTCCGGCTGTAGCCGTCGGCCATGGTGGCCGCGGAGAATTCGTGTTTGGCCAGCACCGCGGTGATCTCGGGTTCGAAGTGCGCGGCGTCGTACAAATCCTCGATGTTGGCGCCGTCGACACCGAAAACGTGGTCCACCCCCAGTGCGGCGAGGTGGCCGACTATATGGTCGACCACCCGATAGTTGCCGAACATGTCATCAGACACGAATGGGGCACTTGGTCGGTTCACCCGAGCGGTGAACCGACCGCCGGCGGCTCTCGTGGTGTCTAGATGACCATCGAACTGCGCGACGTGGTGCGCGAGTATCGGGTCGGCGGTCAATCGGTCCGGGCGCTCGACGGGATCAGCCTGCGCCTCGACGGCGGTCAGTTCGTGTCGGTGGTCGGTCCGTCCGGGGCGGGCAAGAGCACGCTGCTTCATCTGCTCGGCGCGCTGGACTCCCCCGATTCGGGCTCCATCACGTTCGACGGCGAGGAGATCGGCCGCCTGGGCGACGAGCAGCAGTCCGAGTTCCGCCATCACCGAGTGGGTTTCATCTTCCAGTTCTTCAACCTGTTGCCGACGCTGTCGGCCTGGGAGAACGTGGCGGTCCCCAAGCTGCTCGACGGTGTGCGGCTGGGCAGGGCCAAACCGGATGCGATCCGGTTGCTGGACCGCGTCGGGCTCGGCAACCGGACCGAGCACCGCCCGGCGGAACTGTCCGGCGGCCAGATGCAGCGGGTCGCGGTGGCGCGCGCGTTGATGATGGATCCGGCGCTCGTCCTCGCCGACGAGCCCACCGGCAACCTCGACTCCGCGACGGGCGCCGCGATCCTCGCCCTTCTCGCCGAGGTGGCGCACGAGGACGGCCGCGACCGGTTGGTGGTGATGGTGACCCACAATTCGGACGCCGCCGCGGCGACCGATCGGGTCATCACGCTGCAGGACGGACGGGTCGGTTCCGACCTCCCGGCGGTCCCCGCGTGAGGATATCGGCGGCCGCGAGCCGAGTGCGCGTGCTCAGCCTGCGTGAGCTCGCCGTGCACCGTCGCCGCACGTTCGCTTCGATCGCCGTAATGGCCGTCTCCGCAACGTATCTGGTCGCGATATTCGGCATCTTCGGCTCGATCACCGGATCGGTCGACCGGCTGGCCAACGGGATCGCCGGCGTGGCAGCGCTGGAGGTGTCGGGCATCACCGACGCCGGATTCCCCGACACGATACTGGCCGACGTCGCCGCGGTTCCGGGTGTCGCCACCGCGGCGCCGATGATCCGGACTTCCGCGTCCACGGCGACGGGGCCGGTGCTGTTGCTCGGCGCGGATGCGCGCACCGCCGCGCTGGGTGGGGCCCTGAAGGATGCGGTCGCACGACCGGTGCAGGAGCTGTCCTCGACGCCGGGCGGCGTTCAGGTCGGGCCGCGGGTGGGTTATGCGAAAGGCCAGACGCTGCAACTGGGCTCGGGGTCGGTGACCGTCGCCGAGGTGCTCGCGGGCCGGCAGTTCGCGGACCTCAACGGCGGGCACTACGTCCTTGCCCCACTTGCGTTGGCACAGAACGTCACCGGCCGCCCCGGTCAGCTGGACTCGATACTGATCACCATCAAACCGGGCGCCGATCCGGCCGCCGCCCGGGCCGCCGTCACCGCCGCGGTCAACGGCCGCGCCGTCGTCGCCGCGCCGAGCCTGCGGGCGGCCCGGGCCGGCGACGGCGTCAAGCTGATGAACTACATGGCCCTGCTGGGGGCGGCGGTCGCGCTGGTGGTCGGCGCGTTTCTCATCTACACCACGATGACGATGGCGATCACCCAGCGCCGCCCCGTCATCTCCATGCTGCGCGCGATCGGCGGCCGGCGCGTCACCATCGTCGGCGACATGCTCGGCGAGGCGGCGATCCTCGGGCTCATGGGCGGGGCCATCGGGTCGGGCCTCGGAATCCTGGCGGGCCACCTGGCAATTGGTCGACTGCCACCTGCGATGACCCAGGGCCTCGAGGCCCGCGTCGAGTACTGGCTGCCCGGCTACGCCATCCCGCTGGCCGTCACGGCCACGGCGCTCACCAGCGTGGCCGCGTCGGCGATGGCCGCGCGGCAGGTGTACAAGGTCGCACCGATCGAGGCGCTGGCGCCCGCCGGGGCGTCGGCGGCGGACGTCGTGCCGCGATGGCTGCGGGTCGCGGCCGGCGTGGGCGCCGTCGCGGTGTCCGCGGCGTCGATCTGGGTGGTCATCGGCCAACGCGGCACCTTCGGGTTCGTCGCGATGGCCGCCCTGCTCAGCGCCGAGATCGCGCTGGGCTTCGCGCTCACTACGCCCATCGTCGCGGCCACGGCCGCGACGGCTCGCCTGTTCGGATCGTTCGGGGCGCTCGCGGCGGCCACCATCGAACGCGCGCCGCGACGAGTCTGGGCCACGGTGATGACCGTGTTGATCGGGGTCATCACCACGGTGGTGATCACCGGCACCAACGCCGACATGATCCGCTCGGCCCGCGGCATCTTCTCCCCCGCCGCCGACGTCGACGTGTGGGTGAGCGCGGACGCGCCGGACAGCTATCCGACCGACGTTCTGCCGCAGGGCCTTTCCGAACGCGTGGCGGCGGTGCCCGGCGTGGCGCGGGTGACAGAGGGCGCATTCGGATTCGCCGTGATCGGCGGCACGCGCGTTCTGCTCGACGGCTTCTCCGCCGGAACCCATGACCCGCTCTTCCGCGCGCTCGACGAGCGCCTGCGCGCCGACGTCCTGGTCGGCCGCGGTGTGGTGCTCACGCAGAACCTCGGCGCCGCGCTGCACGTGCGCGCCGGCGACCGGTTGCAGCTGCAGACACCGAACGGGCCGCGGCAGACGGCCGTCCTGGCCCTGGTGCCGTTCTTTTCGACCGTCATCGGAACGGTCGGAATCGACCTCGATCATCTGCGCACATGGTTCGATCGCCCGGCCGCGACGACCCTGCAAGTCACCGCGGCCCCCGGGACGGACCCGCGGCACCTGTTGGCCGACGTGCGCAAGGTGGTACCGGCGCCCAACCACGTGTACGACGGTCGCGCGGCGCTGGCGGGGCTCGAAGCTCCGCTGCACCAGAGCATGTTCATCGCCAACGCCGTGTGGGTCATCGTCGTGGCGGTGGCCGCCGTCGCGCTGCTCAACACGCTGACGCTCTCGGTGACCGAACGCCGCCGCGAGATCGGTGTGCTGCGCGCCATGGGTTCCAGCCGCCGGTTCACCCTGCGGATGGTCCTTGCCGAGGCGGCCGGAATCGGTTTTGTGGGAGGCCTTCTGGGGCTGCTGTTCGGCTTGACCGACCAATGGCTGTTCAGCCTCATCAGCGGGGACATCATGAATTTCCAGGTCGGCTTCCGCCTGAGTCCGATGGCCCTCGCTTTTACCGCCGGGGCGCTGGCGATCTGCCTGCTCGGCTCGCTGCCACCGGCACGGCGTGCGGCGCGGCTGAACATCGTCGAGGCCGTCAGCGTGGAATGAGGACGGCGAAGCCTTGCAGATGGGGCTTGCACGGGAACGGGACCGGCGTGCGCGGGATGGTCCGCAGCGCCGTGGTGTCGAACCCGGCCGCGGCGATGGCATCCCGGGTTCGCCGGTTCGGCTCGCAACCGGCGGCCAGCCATGACCACGGCTTGCAGATCAGATCCTGCAACCGGCCCGTCGCGCCCTCCCCGCGCACGTGCTCGAGGACGACGAGCCTTCCCCCCGGCGTGAGCACGCGCCGTATCTCGGCCAGGGTGGCGGTCACGTCGTCGACCGAGCACAACACCAGGCCCACGTGGACCGAATCGAAGCTGTTGTCGGGGAAGGGAATCGACTCGCCAGTCCCCTCGAGGATGTCGACGGCGATGCCGTGGCGATCGGCAAGCCGGGACGCCATCCGGCGGAACGGCGCCTCCGGCTCCACCGCGGCGACCGACGTCACCGTGGGGGGCAGGAACCTCAAGTCGGTGCCCGGCCCCAGGCCGAGCATGAGCAACCGGCCGCTCGCGTTGCTCAGCGCCGCGCGCCGATACCGGTGATAGAACAGCCGGTCGAAGACCGGCTGCCCGAACCGATACACGTACGGGAACAAGGGATTGCGACGGGTCATTGCCCACCCAGATCCATTCGGAACGGCGGGTATTCGTCGCGCATCAGGGACACGTAGACGGCCACCCGGTAGCGCCAACGGACGATGCCCAGCAGGAGATCGTACATGCCCGCCGGGATGGTTCCGGTGCACAACAGCGTCACCGCGGTGATCACGCACAGCAGTTGCAGGAGCGGCTCCATGGACCAGCACAGGAGGATGTGCGGGACGGCGAGCAGCCACTTCACCAACACGGCCCAATTCCGCAGCCGCTGCGGATACTCGACCTGCAGGTCGCCGGGGTAGTCGGGCCGCGACGCGAGGGTGAAAGGCGGGTAGGAGTCCGTGCTGTTCATCGGAAACCTGAAATTCATGACGCGCCACGACCAGCGCAGCACGCCGACGTTGAAGTCGAAGAGGGGCCGCGGATACCGCCCGCTGCACAAGATGACGACGCCGGCGACCACGGTCGACAACGGATAGACCAGATAGAGCCCGATCAATATGGGGTAGTGCGGAACCGCCAGCACGCACCACTTCAACAGCCAGAGCCACCGCGACGGGGCGTCGAAATCGCCTCGCACCGTGACGCATTCGTCCGAAGCGTTCATGGACTGGATCGACCGGCCGTCGCTGCCCCCACCTCTCGACTGATCTCCCCGGACATGCGGCGGTGACTGGTCCACCGCAGAAACGTCGTCAGCGCGCGGGCCTGCAGCCGGTCGGGAATCAGCGCGGCCGGGCGCAGCACGACCTCCCCGTGGGAGACCGGCAGCGACGCCAGCCGGGACACGGCCATCACCCTGCGCCGGCGGGTCTTCTCATACCAGCGCAACGCGCTCGCAACGTCGCCGGTGCCGTGCCAATCCGACAGCGCCTTGCACAGCACCATGGTGTCGAGCAGCGCCTGGTTGGTGCCCTGCGCCAGGGTGGGCGGCATCGTGTGGAAGGCGTCCCCGAGCAACGTGACCGGACCGCGGCCCGCGGGAGGCATCGGATGCCGGAAATGCGGGTACGGCGAATGCGCCAGGTCGTCGTCGGTCAGTGCCGCCAGCACCCGATCGACGGTTGCGGACCACCCGGTGAAATGGGACCGGATGGTCTGGATCGGGCATTGCGGCCGCACGAAGTCGCATGACCACGGCAGGTCGAACCACCACTGCACCTCGGAGCCCCCGGCCGGCCACAGGCCGAGGTTGCCGCGCTCGCCGATGACCATGAGCGCGGAGTCCTTGTCCGGGACCTCCGGGAGGGTGATCAATCCCTGCCAGCTGCACCAGCCGGTGGGCTTCGCGTCGGGCGCACCGACGGTGTTGCGAACCATCGAGTGCAGGCCGTCGGCTCCGATCACCAGGTCCCCGTCGGCCGAGCCGCCGTCGCCGAACTCGACGCGCACGCCATCGCGCGTGCGGGCCAACGCGATCGCGTGGGCGCCACAGCGGATGCGGTCGGCCGGGAAGCCGTCCAGCAGCCGCTCCAGCAGGATCCGGCGCGGCACCATCCGGACGGGCGCGCCCAGCCGGTCGGCGATCGCGGATACGTCCAGCGTCGCGAGCGGGCGGCCCGTGGACGTCACGGCTCGCACCGTGCGCAGCAGCTGGCCGGCCCCGTCCATCTCCACGCCGAGTTGCCGAAGCACCGTTTCGCCGTTGGACCAGATCGTCACCGCGCCGCCGGCCGCCCGCACATCCGGCCGCCGCTCCAAGACGGTGACGTCGTGGCCGTCTCGCAACAATCCCCTGGCCACCGAAATGCCGCCGACCCCGGCGCCCACCACCAGGGCCCGAAGCGGACGCCGGTGGCTGGACATGTCAGTGGCCTATAACGAACGCTGCAGCAGAACCTGGCCGCTGTCGGCGGCCACCACCTGCACCGCGGCGATCTGGTCGACCGGCGTCGAGATGCTGCCCGCGGGCGTCGCGGTGCGGCCGGGTTCGGCCACCCAGGTCGCCAGCCGGGTCTGGGTGCCGTCGCGACCCACCACCACCATCGCCAGGGTGTCATGGTGGGCGTTGAGCGGCGCCAGGCACACGCACCGCAGGTTGATGGACGTCCCCCAGTGCTCGCTGGACAGCTGCACCGTCGAGGCCAGCAGGGTGGTACCCACCTGCGCCATCGGCGCGGAGGGCGCGGCCACCTGCGGCGACGGCGACGAGGAATACCCCTGTACCCCGACGAACACGCCGACGGCCAGGACCACGGCCGCGGCCGACGAGGCCACCCAGGTCACGATCCGCGTGCGGCGCCGCCGCCAGCTCACCTTGCCCAGCAACGACGGCAGCAACTGCGGCGACAGCTCCGGCGTCACCGGCGCGGGGCCGGACTCGTGGATCGCGGCCACCTCGTCCCCGCCGAGCTGCGACAGCAGGGCCGGCACACCACTCAGGTCGGCGACGGCCTCGCGGCAGGCCGGGCAGTGCGCCAGGTGCGCCTCGAATTCGCGTCGCTCGCTGGCCGACAACGAGCCCAAAACGTATGCGGCATCCCACATCACGTAGGGATCGTCCGGAGCGCCGATCCCCCGTAGCGGCGTTTTCATGTCATCCATTTCCTCATCACCCTTTAAGCATTCGGAGCCCTCAGCGGGTGACCCCAAGTTCCTGCAGAGTGAGCCGCAACGCCCGCACGGCGTAGTGTAGTCGCGACTTCACGGTTCCCTCGGCGATCCCGAGGTCGGCGGCAATCTGGGCGGTCGTCCATCCGCGGTAATAGGACCGGTCTATGACGGCCCGGTGCTCGGGGGACAGTTGCGCCATTGCGTCGGCGATCAGCAGTTTGTCCAGCGCCGCATTCACCTCGTCCGGGGTGGACCGTTCCGGCGCGCCCGCCTCGTCGGTCGAGGCGACGACGTTGCGGAACCGCGCGCTGCGCCGGTCGTCGATGATCATGTTGCGGGCGACGGTGAACAGCCAGGCCCGCGCCGAGCGCTCGGTGTCCCCGACGACCTCCGGATGCTGCCAGGCCCGCAGCAACGTCTCCTGCACGACGTCCTCGGACTGGCTCGCGTCCCCCGTCAACCGGAGCGCGTACCGCCACAGGACCGCCGCGTGCTCGTCGTAGAGCGCCTTCATCAGGGCGGCTTCGGCAGCCCCGGATGCCCGCCAACCGCCTGCCACACGAGCCACTCGATCACCTCCGACTTCTGATACGAGTCGAATGGCTGTTTAGTTCACCTAAGGCTGTGTCAGGATGCGCGGCCCGGCGTCGGTGACCGCGACGGTGTGTTCCCAGTGCGCCGCACGGGACCCGTCGGAGGTGGTGACGGTCCACTCGTCGTCGAGCACCAAGGTCTTGCCCGTCCCGAGGGTCAGCATCGGTTCGATGGCCAGCACCGACCCGGGGGCCAGCAGCGGACCCCGGCCGGGCGAGCCCTCGTTGGGCAGGAACGGGTCCATGTGCATCTGCCGGCCGATGCCGTGCCCGCCGTAGCCCTCCACGATCCCGAAGGCGCGCCCGTGCCGCTCCCGCGCCGCCCGCGTGCCCGTTTCGATGGCGTGCGAGACGTCGGTCAGCCGATTGCCGGGCACCATCGCCGCGATGCCGGCTTCCAGCGATTCCCGGGTGGCGTCGCAGAGGGCCTGGTCGGCGGCGTCGAGCGTGCCGACACCGAACGTGATCGCGGCATCACCATGCCAGCCGTCCAGCACCGCCCCGCAGTCGATGGAGACCAGGTCACCGGGCGCCAGGATCTCCGCGGCCGACGGTATCCCGTGCACCACCCGCTCGTTGATCGACGCGCAGATCGACGCGGGGTATCCGTGGTAGCCGAGGAAGGACGGCACCGCGCCGGCCTCCCGGATCACCGACTCGGCGATCTGGTCCAGGCCCAGGGTCGACACTCCCGCAACCGCGGCCGCCCGCACGGCCTGCAGCGCTGCCGCCACCACCGCCCCCGCCGCAGCCATCGCGTCGAGTTCACCGGCGGTGCGCTGCGGCACGACTTTGCGACTCCGCAGCCGCGCCAGCGGGTTCACGGTTACTTGCCCAGCGCTTGCAGGGCACGGGCGAACACTTCGTCCATCGTGCCGACGGCGTCGACCGTCTTGAGTTCGTCGCGGTAGTACTCCAGCAGCGGCGCGGTCTCGTCGCGGTAGACCTTCATCCGGTTCAGGATGACGTCGTCGGTGTCGTCGGCGCGGCCGCGCGACTTGAGCCGCTGCAGCAGCTCCTCCTGCGAGACCCGGAACTCCAGCACGGCGTCGATGTCGGTGCCCCGGTGCTCGAGCATCTGGTGCAGCGCTTTGGCCTGCTCCGTCGACCGCGGATAGCCGTCCAGGATGAAGCCGTCGGCCGCGTCGGGGTCGTTCAGGCGGTCGTCCACGAGCTGGTTGGTCAGCTCCGAGGGCACCAGGTCACCGGCGTCCAGATAGCGCTTGGCCTCCAGGCCGAGTTTGGTTCCGTTCTCGATATTGCTGCGGAACAGTTCCCCGGTGGAGATTTGCGGGATACCGAGCTTTTCCGAGAGCTTCTGGGCCTGCGTCCCCTTACCCGCCCCGGGCGGTCCCAGTAAAACGACTCTCACTTGAGGAACCCTTCATAGTTGCGCTGCATGAGCTGGCTCTCGATCTGTTTGACCGTATCCAAGCCAACACCAATCATGATCAAAACCGCCGTACCGCCGAACGGCAAATTCTGAACCGCTCCGCCATTGCCGATTTGCAGGAACAAGTTGGGCAGCACGGAGATCGCGCCGAGGTAGATCGAGCCCGGCAGGGTAATTCGGCTCAGCACATAACGCAGGTAATCGGCGGTGGGCTTGCCCGGCCGGATGCCGGGGATGAACCCGCCGAACTTCTTCATTTCGTCGGCACGCTCGTCGGGGTTGAACGTGATCGACACGTAGAAGTACGTGAAGAAAATGATCAGCCCGAAGTAGATGCTGATGTAAATCGGATCGCTGGGGTCGGACAGGTAACTGCCGACGAACTTGTCCCACCAGCTGTTGCCCACACCGCCGCTGCCGCTGCGAATGAGCTGCGTGATCAGGTGCGGAATGTAGATGAGCGACGACGCGAAGATGACCGGGATGACGCCGGCCTGGTTGACCTTGAGCGGCAGGTACGTCGACGTTCCGCCGTACATGCGCCGGCCGACCATGCGCTTGGCGTATTGCACGGGGATGCGGCGCTGCCCCTGCTCGACGAACACGACGCCGACGATGATGACCAGGGCGGCCACACAGACAGCGGCGAAAATCATCCCGCCGCGGCTGTCCAGGATGGTCTTGCCCTCCGACGGGATGCGTGCCGCGATGCCGACGAAGATCAGCAGCGACATCCCGTTGCCGATGCCGCGCTCGGTGATCAGCTCGCCCATCCACATCACCAGCGCCGCACCGGCCGTCATCACCATCACGATGACGACCAGCGTGAAGATGCTCTGGTCGGCGATGATGTCCAGCGAGCAGCCCTGCAGCAGCCCGCCGTTAGCCGCCAGGGCCACGATGCTGGTCGCCTGCAGGATGGCCAGCGCGATGGCCAGATAGCGGGTGTACTGCGTCATCTTGGCCTGGCCGGACTGGCCTTCCTTGCGCAGTTCCTCGAACCGCGGGATGACGACGGTGAGCAGCTGCACGATGATGCTCGCGGTGATGTAGGGCATCACCCCCACCGCGAACACCGTCAGTTTCAGCAGCGCGCCGCCGGAGAACAGGTTGATCAGCGAATAGATCTGCCCGGCCGCGCCGCCGCTGGCCTCTTTGATGCACTGCTGGACGTTGGGGAAATTGACGCCGGGGGACGGCAAAGCGGCGCCCAGCCGATAGAGAACGACGATGCCCAGCGTGAAGAGGATCTTCCGTCTCAGGTCGACTGTCCGCAGCGATGAGATGAAAGCCGAAAGCACTCTTCCTCCTGCGAGCCGGGGGTCTCCTGCATTACGCGCCCAACACCCCGCAGGCCAGGACGTACGGCGTCGCGCGTCAAACCGTGTACGAGACTAACAGCTGAGCCGGGTGAGTCCGTCCAGGCCCGTCATCGGGCGACCGATAAATGCACAGGAAGCCGTCAGCGGTTGAGCGTAGAGTGCTCTTGACTCGTTGCGTTCGCTAAGTAAATGGGAGCAGGATGACACGCACTGACCAAGACAGCTGGGACCTGGCCTCCAGCGTCGGTGCCACGGCCACGATGGTCGCCGCGGCGCGCGCGCTGGCCAGCGAGGGCACCGACCCGATCATCGACGACCCGTTCGCGGCGCCGCTGGTGCGGGCCGTGGGACTGGAATTCTTCCGCCGGCTGGTGGACGGCGAGATGACCCCCGCCGATGCGCAGGACGGCGAGCGCGACCTGCAGCTGGAAACGGATTCGATCGCCGTGCGCACCCGCTTCTTCGATGACTTCTTCCTCAACGCCGCCCGCGACGGCATCCGCCAGTCGGTGATCCTGGCCGCCGGCCTGGACGCCCGCGCGTACCGGCTGGGCTGGCCGCCCGGCAGCGTGGTCTACGAGGTCGACCAACCCAAGGTCGTCGAGTTCAAGACCGCCGCGATGGCGCAGCTGGGCGCCACGCCCACCGCCGGCCGGCGCACCGTCAGCGTCGACCTCCGCGACGATTGGCCGGAAGCGTTGCGGCGCAGCGGATTCGACCCGACGCAGCCGACATCGTGGAGCGCCGAGGGCCTGCTGATGTACCTGCCGCCCGAAGCCCAGGACCGGCTCTTCGACAACATCACCGAGCTCAGTGCGCCCGGCAGCGTGTTGGCCACCGAATTCCACGGCGACTCCGGGCGGACGATGACAGAACGCGCCCAGCAGTTCAACGAGCGCTGGGCCAACCTGGGCTGCGACATCGACCTGTCCGGGCTGTTTTTCGACGGCGAGCGCAGCAATGTCGTGGACTACCTGACCGGCCGGGGCTGGCGGGTCACCACCCGCGAGCGGCGGGAGTACTTCGCCGACTACGGCCTGGTCTTCCCCGACGACGAGACCTCGCAGCTGCGCAACATCGTCGCGGTCACCGCGACGCTGGGCTGAACGCCGGAGCCGACCCTGGCTTTGCCGTAGCTCAGGCGGGCCGGGCGGACGGCGCCCGCACCACCATCGGCACCGCGGGGAAGCACCACGCCATCTCGGTGCGCGACTTGCGCAGCGCGGCGGTGCCGTACCCCTTCTTGCGGTGCTCGGGGTGGATCCAGATGCGCACGTTGACCTCGCCGCCCAGCAGCTCGCCGAACACCATCCCCACCTTCTCGCCCGAGTCGACGGCCACGAACCAGGCGGCCTCCTCGTCGTCGAGGCGGGAGAGCGCGGCGCCGATCTCGTCGTCGAGGTTGCCGGCCGGTCCGCCGGAGCCGTCACCGGCGGCGCCCATGTCCTCGGTGCGGGCGGCGAAGATGTCGCGGTCCTTCTCGGCGGAGAAGGGCCGCAGCTCGAGGGTCTCCCCCGAGCTGGCCGGACGCTCGCCGAGGGTGAAGCTGAGTTGTTTGTTCAGGTCCTCGAGTTCGGCCAGGATCTTGCGGCGCGAGTCGATGGTGAGCTGATCGAACGACATGCCCATCACCGCTTCGGCGGCGACATGCGAGGTGTCGAGCAGGCGGACGATCGCCTCGACCGCGGCCGCCTTGTTCTCGGATTCCACCACGACGTCGGCGATTTCATGGCGCCGCTCAAGGGCTTTCAACAGGGCGTCGGCGATTTCGCGGCGGGCGGCTTTGCGGTCGTGGTCGGTCATTGCACCAGCCTAGAACGCGGGGGGAGGTAGCGCGCTACATCGGCGGTTTCCCAGCTCCAGGAATCGCTGGTAGCGATCCTCGATCGCGGTCGCCCAACCGGGGTCGGGTTCGACGACGCGTTCGGTGCGGGCCCACCGGGCGGCGTCGGCGATCGCGGTCTCCAGGCCGACCGCCATGCGCGCGAGGAAGGCCGCACCCAGCGCCGCGCCCTCGGGCACCGCCGACAGCTCGACCGGCCGCCCGGTCGCGTCGGCGATGGCCTGCATCCACGGCGCGACCCGGGTGCCGCCGCCGGTGGCGACGATACGCGCCACCGGCGCGCCGCTCAGTTCGATCAGCTGGCGCACCACGAAGCCCGACGCCTCGTAGGCGGCGCGCCGCAACGCCGCCGCGTCGTGGGTGAGATCCAGGGCGTCCAGCATGGCCCGGCGATCCGGGTCGTGGAACGGGGTGCGCTCCCCGCGGATGTAGGGCGACCACACCGGCACCCGCCCGGGCTGCGCGGCGGCGGGGTCGCCGGGCGCAACCACGCGGTCAACCCAGCCGAGGAACAGCCCGCCGGCATTGCTGGCGCCGCCGATCTGGCTCTTGCCCGCGGCCGTATGCGGGATGGTCCACAGGCCCGGCACCTGCCGGGCCTGTCCGATCGTGGTCCACACGATCAGGGTGGTGCCGCACAGCACCAGCACGTCGCCTTCGCGGTCGGCCCCGGCCACGATCTGCTCGCAGAGCGCGTCGATCGCGCCGATCGCCAGCGCGGCGCCGCTGCCGCGCACCTGCCCCACGGCGGCCCCCATGCTCTCGACCCGCGGCATCTGCTCGGGCCGCGCGCCGCGCTCGGCGCACGCCTCCGGGCTCCAGCGCGTCCCGTCGAACAGCGGGTAGGCGGTCGCGGCGGTGGCGAAGTCGATCACCGACTCGCCGGCCAGCGCGTGGTTGGCCACCGCCGGCGCCGGCCAGTAGCCGGCCGCACCCGGCGCCCTCGCCGCGGTCCAGCGCAGGAACTCGGCCGCCTCGCCCAGGGCCGGCAGCGGCTGCGCGTCCTGATCCGGCGTCCGGCCGCGTTCGTCGCCGTACAGCAGTCCGGGCGTCACCGGCACGCCCGCGGCATCGACGGCCGTCAGCGACGGCACCATCGCCGACACGGCCACCGCGCGGACGTCCGGTCCGCCCAGCCGTTCCAGCGCCGCCAACGGTCCACGCCGCCACGCCTCGTCGGCGTCGTGCTCGAGCCGGTTCGGCGCCGGCACCCGCAGCTGGTGCGGGATCCGCGCACGCGCCGTCACCCGGCCGTCGGCGTCCGCGGCGACCGCCTTGACCGCGGTGCTGCCGACGTCGACGCCGATTGTGACGTCTTTGCGTGACACGGGCGTCACCGTACGCCAGCATTGGGGTTCGTGACGTCAAGACCGCGCGCGCTGGTGACCGCGCCCCTGCGGGGGCCGGGGTTCACCAAGCTCCGGGAGCTGGCGGACGTGGTCTATGACCCCTGGATCGAGCAGACCCCGCTGCGGATCTACGGCGCCGAGCAACTGGCCGAACGCATCGCCGCGGAACGCGCCGATGTCGTTGTGGTGGAAAGTGACTCGGTGGCCGGGCCGGTGTTCGAGCTGGGCCTGCGGGTGATCGCCTCGACCCGCGGGGACCCCAACAACGTCGACATCGCCGGGGCCACCGCGGCCGGTGTGCCGGTGCTGAACACCCCGGGCCGCAACGCCGACGCGGTCGCCGAGATGACGGTGGCCCTGCTGCTCGCCGCGACCCGGGGGCTGCTGCCCGCGGACGCGGATGTCCGCAGCGGCAACATCTTTCGCGACGGCACCATTCCCTATCAGCGGTTCCGCGGCTGGGAGATCGCCGGGCGCACCGCCGGGTTGGTGGGCCTGGGCGCCGTCGGCCGCGCCACCCGGTGGCGGCTGACCGGGCTGGGCATGCGCGTCATCGCCCACGACCCGTACAACAACGACGCGCGGCACGGCCTCGACGAGCTGCTGGGTGAGGCGGACGTCGTCTCCCTGCACGCGCCCGTCACCGACGACACCGTCGGCATGATCAGTGCGCCGCAGTTCGCCGCCATGCGCGACGGCGCGGTCTTCCTCAACACTGCCCGCGCTCAGCTGCACGACACCGACGCGCTCGTCGAGGCCCTGCGCGGCGGCAATGTGGCGGCCGCCGGACTGGACCACTTCGTCGGCGAATGGCTGCCCACCGACCACCCGCTCGCCGGCATGCCCAACGTCGTGCTGACGCCCCACATCGGCGGCGCCACGTGGAACACTGAGGCACGGCAGGCGCAGATGGTGGCCGACGACCTCGAAGCGTTGCTGGCCGGCGACCCGCCCGCGCACATCGTCAACCCGGAGGTGCTTGCCTCATGAAATCGGTCCCCCACCCCGAGACCGCGGTGCTGGACGCGGCCAAGGACATGCTGCGCCGGGGCCTGGTCGAGGGCACCGCCGGCAACATCTCCGCTCGGCACCCCGACGGCAACATCGTCATCACGCCGTCGTCGGTCGACTACCGCGACATGCAGCTCGACGACCTCGTTCTGGTCGACCCGGACGGCGCCGTGTTGCACGCGGCCGACGGCCGCTCGCCGTCGTCGGAGATGCAGCTGCACCTGGCCTGCTACCGCGCGTTCGACGACGTCGGCAGCGTCATCCACAGCCATCCGGTGTGGGCGACGATGTTCGCGGTTGCGCACCAACCGATTCCGGCCTGCATCGACGAGTTCGCCGTCTACTGCGGCGGCGACGTGCGCTGCACCGAGTACGCCGCGTCCGGCACGCCCGACGTCGGCGCCAACGCGGTCAAGGCGCTCGACGGCCGGGGCGCCGCGTTGATCGCCAACCACGGCGTGGTGGCCGTGGGTCCGCGGCCGGACAAGGTGCTGCACATCACCGCCCTGGTGGAGCGCACCGCCCAGATCGTCTGGGGCGCAAGGGCCCTCGGCGGCGCGGTGCCCATCCCCGAGGACGTGAACCGCAACTTCGCCGGGGTCTACGGCTACCTGCGCGCGAACGCCTGATGCGCCCCGTCCGGTTCGGTGACGCGCGGGTGACGCGGGTGCTCGAGCTCCAATTCGACCTGGGGACACGATTTTTCCCGCACACCCCGGCGTCGGGTTGGCGGGACAACGCGGACCTGCTGGTGCCGGACTTCTTCGATCCCTCGACCGATCAGTGGCACATCGCGATCCAGAGCTGGGTGATCGAGGTCGACGGGCTGACCGTCGTCGTGGACACCGGAGTCGGCAACGACCGCCCGCGCCCGCACATGCCGCCCTTGGACCACCTGAACACCGACTTCCTCGCCGCGCTGCGGTCGGCGGGCGTCGACCGCGCCGCCGTGGATGTGGTGGTGAACACCCACATCCACTCCGACCACGTCGGGTGGAACACCATGCTCGACAACGACACCTGGGTGCCGACGTTTCCCAACGCCCGATACCTGTTGCCCGCAAAGGACTTTCATTTCTTCGCGCCCGACGGGCCCGCGGCGCGGCGGACGCCGCGCACCGACGAGGAAGCGGCCCAGCAGCAAGGCGACCGGCTCGTGTTCGCCGACAGCGTGGCGCCCATCGAGGAAGCGGGTCAGCTCGTCGGATGGTCGGATGACTACCAGATCAGCCGGTCGCTGCGGCTGCGGCCCGCACCGGGGCACACCCCGGGCTCCTCGGTGCTGTGGCTGGATGCGGGTGAGCCCGCGGTCTTCGTGGGCGACCTCACCCATAGCCCGCTGCAACTCCGTCGACCCGCCGACGCCTGCGCCTTCGACGTCGACGCGCCGGCCGCCGCCGCCACCCGCCGCCGGGTCTTCACCGAGGCGGTCCGGGCGAAAGCGGCCGTGCTCCCCGCGCACTACCCCGGCTGCGGCGGCGCGACGATCCGCGCCGATGAGGACCGCTTCGACGTCGACCACTGGCTGGGCTTCGAATCCCTCTGACGGCTATGGCGTTTCGGGTTGATTGACTCGAAGTCTGCGGAACAGTCTCATCCGGTGGACGTTGACCCGATAGAACAGGCCCGGAAACCGGCGGTACAGGTGCCAGATGACCTGAACCACAACGGGAAACACGATCAGCGGTCGATTCCGCTCCGCGCCACGCAGGATCGCGCGGGCCGCGGCCTCAGCGCTCATCTGGGGCATCAGATAGTGGGTGCGCCGACTCAACGTCGCCACCTGCTCGCGCGGCATGTTGACCACGACCATGTTGTCGTAGATCTTCGTCTTCATGTCGCCCGGACATGCTGCACTCACCTTCACGCCGAGGTCGACTCCCTCAGCCCGCAGGGAGAGCGAAAGGCCGACGATCCCATGCTTACTGGTGCAGTATGCGGCGTTGCCCGGCTGGGGAACCAGCCCGCTCAGCGAGGAAACGTTGATGATGTGCCCATGGCCCTGGCGCGCCATTGCCCGGTAGGCGTGCACCGTCCCGTACACCACACCCAGCAGGTCGACATCGAGCACACGACGCCATTGCTGCATCGACAGGTCTCGCGAATCCCCGCCGATCGCGATGCCGGCGTTGTTGATCATGTAGTCGATGCGCCCGTATTCGGAGACGGTGTTCTCGATCAGCTCCGCCATCGCGATCGGGTCGGCCACGTCGACGGGCACGGCCACAGCCGATGTGCCGGCCTGCGCCAGGCGCTGGGCCACCTGACGTGCTGCGTCGCCGTCGATGTCGGCGACCACGACCGTCGCGCCTCGGCGCCCGAGTTCCTCGCATAAAGCTTCGCCCAGACCCATTCCGCCGCCGGTGACGATCGCCACGGCGTCCTCGAAGTTCGTGAACCGTTGCATGGCCGGGGCCCCTCCGATGCATTACTACACTCGCTATAATATTACTCTTGATATAAGTTTTTGGAAGGAGTCGCGACGGCAAACGAGATGAGCCTGCGGGAACGCAAGCGACGGCAGACTAGGCAGGAGCTGATCGGCGCGGCGATGCGACTGTTCGAGGAGAAGGGTTACGAGCAGACCACGGTCGCCGAAATCGCTTCGGCCGCAGGTGTGTCCACAAAGACGTTCTTCAATTACTTCGCGAGCAAGGATGAGGTCCTCTTCCCCCACCTCGCCCGCCGGATCGACACCGCGGTGGCGCTCATCGATCAGCGCGGATCCGATGATCGATTGGCCGATGTCCTCCTGGCAGCGATGCAACACATGTTGGCCGATGCCCTCACCGAGGAAGTCGAGGGCGGCCTGGCCGCGGTGCGGTTGCCGATGATCCTGTCAGTACCCGCCGTCCAAGCGGCCACCCTGCACCGATACTTCCTGGCCGAGACCCGATTGGCCGGGGCGCTACATGCCGCCTATTCCGACGTGCTCGACCCGGCGGCCGCTGCCGCCGTCGTCGGCTCGGTCATGGGGGCCGCGATCGCCGCGGCACTCGTCTGCCTGCAAGGCGGCGGCACGACTGAACAACTGCGCGCCGCGGTTGAACACGCCATCGATATCACGATGCGCGGCGTGGGCAATCTCCCCACTACGTAGCGTCTCGCCACCGGCGGGGCGAGACGCCGTGCGCCCGGCTGAACAGCCGGCTGAAATAGCCGGGATCGGACATTCCGACCCGCCGGGCGACCTCCCGGATGGGCAGGTCGGTTTCGGCGAGCAACCCGCGGGCCGCGGCCATGCGACGGTCGGTGATCCACTCGCCGACGGTGCGCCCGGTGCGGCGCCGCACGACGGTGGTCAGGTGTCCGGGTGTCACGCCGAGTTCGCCCGCGACGTCGCGCAGCGACAACGGCTCGGCGTGACGCCGGTCGATCGAATCGAATACCTCGGCCAGCAGCGGCTCGCCCGCGCGGCGCAGCTCGGCCACCGCCGGGCCCGCCAGCCGCGCGAGGTCGATCAACAGCAGCGTCAGATGCGCCAGCGCGGCCTGCCGATAGCCGTCCTGCCGCGCGAGCAGCTCGGCTTCGATCGACCGGATCGCGGCGTCCCATGCCGGTCGCCGCGCGGCCGGCACCTGCAGCCGCAGGATGCCGCCGGTGTGCCCGTGCAGGAACGGGAACAGCAGCGGGTGTCCTCGCCACGCCGGCCAGGGCGATCGCCCGTCCTCGCCCAGGGCGGCGGGGTCGAAGAACACCGCGACACCGTCGTCGAGGTCTTCCAGGCGGCCGGGGTCGAGCACCTCACCCGCGGCCGCCACGTAGACGAGCGAGGGCGACGGGAGGTACCAGAGCGCCGGGAAGTCGTGGATGTGGCGACCGCGGTCGACGAAATCCTCGGGGCCGGACCGCACCACCGCGACCGGGGGCGTGTCCGGATCGGTCCGGTATGCATAGACCGGCACCCCGGCGCGCTGACGAACCATCCGAGCCGGTCGCGTCATATCGCCAAAAATAGTCCTACTTTGACCGAGGATCGACCAATTCTTGACCTTGCCAGCGGTTCACCATGGATTATGTGACGAAACATCATCCACATGACTATCTACCCGCCGCCGGCTATGACGCGCTGCTGCCGACCTACGACCTGATATCGCGCCTGCTCGGCATGAGAAGGGTCCACGACGCGCTCCTCGCGCAGGCCGAACTCGACGACTGCCGCCATGTCCTGGAAATCGGCTGCGGCACAGGCAATCTCATCATTCGGGCGAAACGTTCCCATCCCCACCTGGAGGTGATCGGATGCGATCCCGACCCGCGCGCGCTGGACCGGGCGAAACGAAAGGCGGCCGGGATCCGCTTCGAGCAGGGCTACGCCGAACGGCTCCCCTACGCCGACGGCGAATTCGACCGGGTGCTGTCGTCGATGATGCTGCACCACATCGCTGACGACGCGAAAAACGCTGCGGCGGCCGAGGTTTTCCGGGTCCTTCGCCCCGGCGGCCGGCTGCACCTGGTCGACATCGGCGGCGACATGACCGACGACCACGGCCTGCTGGCGCGGCGAATCAGGCGCAACCACCACGCGGCAGCCAACCTCGGCGACGCGATCCCGCGACTGCTGCGTGGGGCGGGGTTCGAGTGCACCGAGGTCGCATCGACGCGGCACCGCATCCTCGGACAATTGAATTACTATCGCGCCACCCGCCCCGCCTAGGCCGCCGGTTACGGTTGGTGCCATGGCCCCCTACCGCGTGGTTCAGTGGTCCACCGGCAACATCGGGAAGCGAGCGCTCGGCATCCTGCTCGACCGCGACGACTTCGAGGTGGTGGGCGTGCACGCGCATGAGGCGGGGAAAGTGGGGCGCGACGCGGGGGTGCTCGCGGACCGGCCCCCGACCGGCGTCACCGCGACGGGCGACGTCGACGCGCTGCTCGACTTGGCCCCGGACTGCGTGAACTACATGCCGCGCGCCATCGACTACGAACTGGTGGAAAGGATGCTGCGCCGCGGCATCAACGTGGTCACCACCGGGGATTTCCTGACCGGCACCCACCACCCGGTTGAACTTCCGGCCCTCGAGGAGGCGGCCCGACGGGGCAACGCGACCTTCCTGGGGACGGGATTCGAGCCCGGCTTCATCAACGTCGTCGCCGGGTTCCTCACCGGCGCGTGCCGACGGGTGCACAGCGTCAAACTCGTCGAAACGTTGGACTGCACAACCTATCCCATACAGGACGTCTGGAAGGTGCTCGGATTCGGCAAGCCACCGCGCGAGCGGGTGACGCACCTCGACCCGGCGACGCAACGATACGGCCTCGGCTACTTCGAGACGCTGGACATGATCGCCACCATGCTGGGCACCGAGCTCGACTCCAAGGAGGCATTGGTCGAGCCCGCGGTGCTGACCCGGGATCTGGATCTGGGCTGGGTGAAATACGCCGCCGGCACCGCCGGGGGCCAGCGCCGCACCTATCGCGGCTACCGCGGGGGCCGTCCGGTGGTCGAGCTCGCCATCTGCTGGACCATGAGCGACGACGCGCTGGACCCGCGATGGACCGACCCCAAGGGTTTCAGCGTGGTGATCGAAGGCGAGCCGCGCGTGGACGCGACGATCCGGTTCGGCAAACCCGGCGAGGACGTGATGACCGTGTTGATGGACAGCACCGCCGTCGCGGCGGTCAACGCCATACCGTTCCTGTGCGACGCGCAACCGGGCGTCATCACGCCGATCGATCTGCCCGTCACCGGATCCCGGGGCGCCCTGCTCTAACGCCGGTCGCAGTCACCGCGCCGTCAGCCCGGTTGCCGCCGACCGGCGGAAGCGTACAGTGGTGGCAGCTTGTTATATCGGCTAAATATTAGCCTAACTACTTCTGAACGGGGCGAGCATGACTTCCACCAGGTACGAGGGCGACACCTGGGACCTGGCATCCAGCGTCGGGGTGACCGCGACGATGGTCGCCGCCGCCCGCGCCGTCGCGACCCGCGCCGAGCGTCCGCTGATCAACGACCCGTTCGCCGAGCCGCTGGTGCGGGCCGTCGGCGTGGACCTGCTCACCCGGCTGGCGACCGGCGAAGTGAGCCCGGACGAGCTCAACGACGCGCACGACGGCGCGACGGGGTCCGCCGGCGCGATGTCCCGGATGGCCGACAACATGGCGGTGCGCACGAGGTTCTTCGACGAATTCTTCCTGAACGCGACGCGCGCGGGAATCACGCAGGCGGTGATTCTGGCCTCGGGGCTGGACGCTCGCGCCTACCGGCTGGCGTGGCCCGCCGGGACGGTCGTCTACGAGGTCGACCAGCCGCAGGTCATCGACTTCAAGTCGCGCACCCTGGCCGAACTGGGCGCCACGCCGACCGCCGAGCGGCGCGTGGTGGCCATCGACCTGCGTGACGACTGGCCCGCCGCGCTGCGGGCCGCCGGCTTCGACCCGGCCCAGCCCGCCGCCTGGAGCGCCGAGGGCCTGCTCGGCTATCTGCCGCCGGAAGCGCAGGACCGACTGCTGGACACCATCACCGAACTCAGCGCACCGGGCAGCCGGTTGGCCGTCGAGAGCGCGCCCAGCCCCGAGCCCGGCGACGAGCACAAGATGAAGGACCGCATGCAGCAGATCTCCGAACGCTGGCGTGCGCACGGCTTCGACCTCGACATGGCGGGGCTGGTCTACTTCGGGGAACGCAACGAGGCGGCCCCCTACCTGCGCGACCGGGGCTGGGCGCTGAACGGCGTCAGCATCCGGGAGTTGTTGTCGGCCAACGGGCTTCCGCCGCTCAAGGACGACGACATGCGCATGGGTGAAGTGCTTTACGTCAGCGGCACGTTGGACGAAGAAATAGGAGCCATTGCATGACTGTGGAATCGGGACGCACAGAAGGCGACAGTTGGGGCCCCGGGCACAGCGTGGGAGCGACGGCCACTATGGTGGCGGCCTCCCGCGCGGTGGCGTCGCAGGGCCCCGATGCGCTGCTCGACGACCCGCTGGCCGAGCCGCTGGTCCGCGCCGTCGGCCTGGAGCCCTTCATCCGCATCGTGGACGGGCAGGTCGATTTCGAGGACGACCCGCTGTTCAACCGCAAGGCCCGGGCCGAGCAGATCACGGTTCGCACCCGCTTTTTCGATGACTTCTTCACCGGCGCCACCAAAGACGGTGTGCGACAGGCGGTGATCCTGGCCTCCGGCCTGGACACTCGCGCCTACCGCCTGCCGTGGCCGGCGGGCACCGTCGTCTACGAGATCGACCAGCCGCAGGTCATCGCGTTCAAGACCGACACGCTGGCCGGGCTCGGCGCCGCCCCGACCGCCGAGCGCCGCGCGATCGCCATCGATCTGCGCGACGACTGGCCGGCCGCGTTGCGCGAAGGCGGGTTCGACGTGACGCAGCCGACCGCGTGGAGCGCGGAAGGGCTGCTCCCCTACCTCCCGCCCGAGGCCCAGGACCGGCTGTTCGACAACATCACCGCGCTCAGCGCCCCGGGCAGCCGGCTGGCCACCGAGCACGTGCCCGACCCCAACGCGTTCTCCGACGAGCGGTTGCAGCGCATCAGCGAACGGTGGCAGCGCTTCGGCTTCAACCTCAACGCGGCCGACCTGTTCTACCGCGGGGAACGCAACGTCGTCGCCGACTACTTGACCGGCCAGGGCTGGCGGGTGACCGCACATCCGGCCCGGGAGTTGTACGCCCAGAACGGGTTTGAATTCCCCGAGGACGAGATGTCGGCCACCTTCGGCGAGTTGAGTTACGTCGCCGCGACACTGGCGTAGCGGATTGACTAGGGTTTCGCCTATGTCACGCGCTCACGACGACGAGTGGGACCTGGCGTCCAGTGTGGGCGCGACGGCGACCATGGTGGCCGCCGGGCGCGCCATGGCGACGAGGGATCCCCGCGGCCTGATCCACGACCCGTTCGCCGAACCGCTGGTGCGCGCGGTGGGGGTGGACTTCTTCACCAAGATGATGGACGGCGAGCTCGACCTGGACGCGATCGAGAACGCTTCGCTGGTCCGCGTGCAGGCCATGGTCGACGGAATGGCTGTGCGCACCAAGTACTTCGACGACTACTTCGTCAAGGCGACGGCGCACGGAATCCGGCAGGTGGTGATCCTGGCCTCCGGGCTGGACTCGCGCGCGTACCGGTTGCCGTGGCCGGACGGCACGGTGGTCTACGAGATCGACCAGCCCCGCGTGATCGAGTTCAAGACCGCCACGTTGGCCGGCATCGGTGCCGAGCCGACGGCGACGCGGCGCACCGTGCCGATCGATCTGCGCGCCGACTGGCCGGCCGCGCTGAAGGCGGCCGGATTCGATGCGACTGCGCCGACCGCGTGGCTGGCCGAGGGTCTGCTGATCTATCTGCCGCCGGAGGCCCAGGACCGGTTGTTCGACAACATCAGCGCGCTCAGCGTCCCCGGCAGCACGATCGCCACCGAATTCGTGCCCGGCATTGTGGATTTCGATGCCGACAAGGTGCGGGAGATGTCGGGTTCCTTCCGCGAGCACGGCGTGGACATCGACATGGCGTCGCTGGTCTACGCCGGCGAACGCAACCACGTCGTGGACTATCTGCGGTCCAAGCACTGGGACGTCGAAGGCACGACCCGCACCGAGCTGTTTGCGCGCCAGGGCATCGAGGCGCCCGCCCCGGAAAACGACGACCCGCTCGGCGAGATCATCTTCATCAGCGGCGGGCTCACCGCCTAGGTCCTCAGAACCGCGACTGCCCCGGCCACAACACCGTGGCGCCGCCCAGCGACTGTTCGACGTTGTCCAGGATGCCGCCGACCGTGTGTCCGAGCAGGGCGGCCAGTGCGTCCGGCAACGACGCGGCGGCCGGTTGCGACGAGGCCCGGGGTCGCACCATGTCCAGCAGCGAGGAGCCCGGATAGCTGACGACGCGCACTTCGCCGTCCACGTCAAGGCCGGCCAGCACCTTCGCCCGGCGCACCGCGGTGCGGAAGCCGCCGAGCTCGTCGACCAGCCCGTGCTTGAGGGCGTCGGCGCCGGTCCAGATTCGTCCCTGCGCAACGCGATCGACGGCTTCGGCGGTCAGGTTTCGCGCTTCGGCGACGCGCCGCACGAAGTCCGCGTAGAACAGGTCCGCCTCGGCTTCCCGGTGGGCCTGCTGCTCCGGTGTGAAGGGCGCGTCGATCGACCACGCGTCGGCGTTGGCGTTGGTGCGCACGGTATCCGACCCCACCCCCAACCGCTCCAACAGATCTCGGATCACCAGCTTGCCGGTGATCACCCCGATCGACCCGGTGACGGTCGCCGGGTTGGCGATGATCACGTCGGCCCCCATCGAGACGTAGTAACCGCCGGAAGCGGCGACCGCACCCATGGAGGCCACCACCGGCTTGCCACGCTTCCGCGCCCTGGTCACCTCGCGCCAGATGCTTTCCGACGCGGTGATCGTGCCGCCGGGACTGTTGACACGCAGCACGATCGCGGACACCGACTCGTCGGCGGCCGCCTCCCGCAGCGCCGCCCCCATCGTGTCGCCGCCGGCGGTGGTGGCGCCGAACGGCAGGAACCCGGGACCACCGCGCCCGTCGACGATCATGCCGTCGAGGGTGATGACGGCCAGGGTCGGCTTGGGCCGCCGGCCGGGAACCGGCGGTTTGGGCGGGGTCAGCCGCGGGCGGGCCGCACCGGCGTAGCGCGTCAGGTACAGCCGCGGCGGGTCGGTGTCATCCGAAACATCTTTCACGCCAACCATTTCCGCGATGCGCGCGTATGCCTCGTCGCGGAATCCGATCCGGTCGAGCAGGCCGGCGGCCACGGCGTCGTCGCGCAGCAGCGGGGCGCGGTCGGCCAGCGCGTCGAGCGTCGCGGGGTCGAGCTTGCGCGAATCGGCGATCGCCCGCCAGACCTCCTCCTGCAGGCTTTCCAGCATCCGGGTGACGGCCTCGCGGTGGGCCGCGGTGAAGCCGTGTTCGGTGAAACGGTTTGCCCACGACTTGTATTGGCCGCGCGCGACGAACTGGGGTTCGATGCCCGCCTTGTCGAACGCGTCGCGCAGGAAGGTGGCGTTGCTGGCGAAGCCGATCAGCCCGACGCTTCCCGAGGGCTGCATCCAGACCTCGCCGAACGCCGAGGCCAGGTAGTAGGACAGCGTGCCCGGGTAGGTTTCGGCCCAGGCCAGCGACGGCTTGGTGGCGCTGAAAGCCGTGATGGCCTCCCGCAGTTCCTGCACCGCCGCCGGCGGCGACGCCGCAAGCTGCACCCGGGCGATCAGCCCGGCGACCCGCGGGTCCTCGGCCGCGCGGTGGATGGCGGCGACCGCGTCGCGCAGCGCCATCGGCCGCCCGCCGGTGAAGATCGCCAGCGGGTCGAACCCCGTGGCCTCCGGCGGCGCCGAACGCAGGTCGAGCTCGAGCACGCAGCCGTTGGGGACGCCGTGGTGGCGGGCGGTGTCGACTCGCTCGGCCAGCGCGCGTACGTCGTCGACCCCGGGAATCGAGGGCAGGAAGGCGAACATGTTTGCAGCGTACCGACAGCGCCGCCGTACGGTGGTGGGGTGAGGTTCGCCATCGCCATCCCCCAATTCGACTACGACCGGTTCGACGCCGAGGGGCTGCGCCGCTATCTCGCCCGCGCCGAGGAACTCGGCTTCGAGGCCGGCTGGGTGCTCGAACAGATCATCGGTGAGGCGCCGCTGCTGGCGCCGCTGGAGCTCTTGGCCTACTGCGCGGCCTGCACCGAGCGCCTCCGCCTGGGGGTGGCCGTCCTGGTGACGTCACTGCACGACCCGCTGCAGCTGGCCTCGTCCGTCACCGCAGTCGACCGACTCAGCCACGGCCGGCTGGACGTCGGCGTCGGCACCGGCGGCGGCTTCCGCAGGTTCGCCGCGTTCGGCGTCGAAAAGTCCACGTACATCTCGTATTTCACCGAGGGCCTGGAGCTGATGAAGGCCGCCTGGTCCGACGAACCACGGATCACCTTCCATGGGCACTTCCGCGACGTCGACGACGTGCCGATCCAGCCCAAACCGCTGCAGCGGCCCCATCCGCCCATCTGGTTCGGCGGCCTGGCCCCCAAGGCCCTGGCCCGGGCGGTGCGCCACGGCGATTCGTTCCTGGGCGCCGGCTCGTCGACCACCGAGGCGTTCGCCGGGGCCGTCACCGTGGTGCGCCGCGAACTCGACGAACAGCGAAAGGACCCGGCGCACTTCACCATCGGCAAGCGCGTCTACCTGATGGTCGACGACGACGCGGCCCGCGCCCGCGAGCGGGTGCTCGCCGGGCTGCGCCGCATCTACAGCACGATGCCGGGCGTCGAAGACGTTCCCGTGTCCGGCACACCCGACGACGTCGCACGCGGACTGCAGGCGGTGATCGACGCGGGCGCGCAGTACCTCTTGCTCAATCCCGTGGGCGTCGACGTACCCGAGAACCTCGAGCAGATGGAACGCCTTGCCGCGGAGGTCATTCCGCAGCTGGGCTGATCAGAGCTCGGTGGCCGAGCCGCCCGCCGCAGTGATCTTCTCGCGGGCGCTGCCGCTGAACTTGTGCGCGGTCAGGTCGACCTTGACGGTCAGCTTGCCGTCGCCGAGAACCTTGACCAACGCGTTCTTGCGGACAGCGCCTTTAGCCACCAGGTCGTCGACGCCGATGGAGCCGCCCTGCGGGAACAGCCGGTTGATGTCGCCGACGTTGACGATCTCGTACTCGGTGCGGAACCGGTTGCGGAAGCCCTTGAGCTTGGGCAGCCGCATGTGAATCGGCATCTGCCCACCCTCGAAGGTGGCCGGCACGTTCTTGCGGGCCTTGGTGCCCTTGGTGCCGCGGCCGGCCGTCTTGCCCTTCGAGCCCTCACCGCGACCGACCCGGGTCCGGGCTGTCTTCGAGCCGGGGGCCGGCTTCAGGTCGTGCAGCTTGATGGTCACTGTGCCTTCCCTTCGGGCGCCGACTCCACCACGACCAGGTGGTTGACCACCGCGATCAGGCCGCGGGTCTGTGGGTTGTCCTCACGGATCACCGAGTGGCGGATCCGTCGCAGGCCCAGGGTGCGCAGGGATTCCCGCTGCTTCCAGCGGGCCCCGATGGTGCTGCGCACCTGGGTGATCTTCAGTTGGCTCATTGCGGTGCCGTTCCCTCTCGCGCGGCACTGGCGGCCAGCGCTTCACTTTCCCGCCGCGCCCTCAGCATTCCGGCGGGGGCGACATCCTCGATGGGCAGCCCGCGCCGGGCGGCCACCTCCTCGGGACGCTGCAGCAGCTTGAGCGCGGTGACGGTGGCGTGCACCACGTTGATCGCGTTGTCGCTGCCCAATGACTTGGCCAGGATGTCGCGCACCCCGGCGCATTCCAGCACGGCACGCGCCGCACCCCCGGCGATCACACCGGTACCGGGGCTCGCCGGGCGCAGCAGCACCACGCCGGCGGCCGCTTCACCCTGGACGGGGTGCGTGATGGTGCCGCCAATCAGCGGCACGCGGAAGAAGCCCTTGCGCGCCTCCTCGACGCCCTTGGCGATGGCGGCCGGAACTTCCTTGGCCTTGCCGTAGCCGACGCCGACCATGCCGTTGCCGTCACCCACGATGACCAACGCGGTGAAACTGAAGCGCCGACCGCCCTTGACCACCTTGGAGACGCGGTTGATGGCGACCACCCGCTCCAGGTAGTTGCTCTTGTCGCCGTCGCGCTCGCGGCCACGGCCGCCGCGGTCGCCGTCGCGCCGACCGCGGCTGTCGCGGTCACCGCGCGAGTCACGGCTGTCTGGGGCGCCTTGCCCGCCGGCCGACTGTTCCGCCATTATGCGGTCCTTCCAGTCTTGTTCGAGGTCTCGATCATCTAGAAACTCAATCCGTTCTCGCGTGCCGCATCGGCCAGCGCCGCGATCCGTCCGGCGTAGGTGTACCCGCCGCGGTCGAACACCGCGGTGTCGATACCGGCGGCCTTGGCGCGCTCGGCGATCAACTGGCCCACCCGCACGCTGCGGGCCTTCTTGTCCCCTTGCAGGCCGCGCACGTCGTCCTCGATGGACGACGCTGCGGCCACCGTGGTGCCGTTCTCGTCGTTGACCAGCTGCACGTGGATGTGGCGCGAGGATCGGTTGACGACGAGGCGCGGACGCTCCGGCGTGCCCTCGATCTTCTTGCGCAGCCGCGCGTGCCGACGCAGACGGGAGATCCGGCGGGTCGCGGATACGCTCTGCCCCACCGGCTTTCGCGCGGCGTTGTCAGGTTGTTTTTGCGCCATGACTACTTACCTGTCTTTCCGACCTTGCGGCGGATCTGCTCGCCCTCGTAGCGCACGCCCTTGCCCTTGTACGGGTCGGGGCGGCGCAAGCGGCGGATGTTCGCCGAGATCTGGCCGACCTTTTGCTTGTCGATCCCGGTGATCGAGAACTTCGTCGGTGACTGGACCGCGAACGTGATGCCGTCCGGCGCCTCGATCACCACTGGATGGCTGTACCCCAGCGCGAACTCGAGGTTGGCGCCCTTGAGCTGCACGCGGTAGCCCACCCCGAAGATCTCCATCTTGGTGGTGTAACCCTCGGTCACTCCGGTGACCAGGTTGGAGACCAGGGTGCGCGACAGCCCGTGCAGCGAGCGGTTGCGCCGCTCGTCGTTCGGACGGCTGACCACGATCGCGCCGTCGTCGTTGCGCGCCACCGTGATCGGTTCGGCCACCGTCAGATTGAGGCTGCCCTTGGGCCCCTTCACCGAGACGTTCTGGCCCTCGATCGTTACGTCGACTCCGGAGGGAACCGGAACCGGCTGCTTACCAATACGCGACATTTCTATTCCCTCACCACACGTATGCGAGGACTTCGCCGCCCACGCCCTGTCTGGCTGCCTGGCGGTCGGTCAACAGGCCCGAGGAGGTCGAGATGATCGCCACACCCAGGCCGCCGAGCACGCGCGGCAGGTTGGTGGATTTCGCATAGACCCGCAGACCGGGCTTGGACACTCGCCGCAGACCGGCGATGCTGCGCTCCCGGCTCGGTCCGTACTTGAGCTGGACGATCAGCGCCTTGCCGACCCGGGCGTCTTCCGTTCGGTAGTCGGTGATGTAGCCCTCGGCCTTGAGGATCTCGGCGATGTTCGCCTTGATCTTCGAGTGTGGCAACGTCACCTCGTCGTGATACGCCGAATTGGCGTTGCGCAGACGTGTCAAGAAGTCTGCGATCGGGTCCGTCATAGTCATGACAGGCGTGTCACCTTCCTCGCGGCGGTTCCCGTCCCGGGCCTACCGCGCAACTGTTTGGGGCTCGTTACCAACTGCTCTTTTGCACGCCGGGCAGCTCGCCCGCGTGCGCCATCTCGCGCAGGCAGATCCTGCACAGCCCGAACTTGCGGAAGACCGCGCGCGGGCGGCCGCACTTGTTGCAGCGCGTGTAGCCGCGCACCGCGAACTTCGGCTTGCGTGCGGCCTTGTTGACCAGTGCCTTCTTCGCCATGCTCAGTTCTCCTTGAAGGGAAAGCCGAGGGCCCGCAACAGCGCTCGTCCTTCGTCGTCGGTCGTCGCCGAGGTGACGACGTTGATGTCCATGCCGCGGACCCGGTCGATCTTGTCCACGTCGATCTCGTGGAACACCGACTGCTCGGCCAGCCCGAAGGTGTAGTTGCCGACACCGTCGAACTGCTTGGGCGACAGGCCGCGGAAGTCGCGGATACGGGGCAGCGCGATGGAGGTGAGGCGGTCCAGGAACTCCCACATCCGGTCGCCGCGCAGGGTGACCCGCGCACCGATCGGCATGCCCTCGCGCAGCTTGAACTGGGCGATGGACTTGCGCGCCCGGCGGATCTCCGGCCGTTGACCGGTGATCAGCGCCAGGTCGTTGACCGCGCCGTTGATCAGCTTCGCGTCCCGAGCCGCGTCGCCGACGCCCATGTTGACGACGACCTTCGTCACCGTCGGGATCTGCATGACGTTGGCGTAACCGAACTGCTGCTGCAACGAATCACGAATCTCGTTGCGGTAGCGCTCTTTCAGACGCGGCTGCACTTTTTCTGCTGTGGTCATGGCCTCAGATGTCCTTGCCGTTGCGCTTGGAGATGCGGACGCGCTTGCCGGTCTCCTCGTCGACCCGGTAGCCGACGCGGGTGGGCTTACCGTCGGAGTCGACGACCATCACGTTGGAGGCGTCGATCGGCGCCTCCTGGGTGACGATTCCGCCGGACTGAGCTCCGCGCTGGTTGCTCGAAACCGCGGTGTGCTTCTTGATCGAGTTGACGCCCTGGACCAGGACCCGGTTGCGCTCCGGGTAAACCTTGAGCACCTTGCCCTTGGCGCCCTTGTCTTTGCCGGCGATGACCAGGACGGTGTCGTCCTTCTTGATCTTCATCTACAACACCTCCGGGGCCAGCGAAATGATCTTCATGAACCGCTTCTCACGCAGCTCGCGGCCGACGGGGCCGAAGATGCGGGTTCCGCGCGGGTCGTTGTCGGGCTTGATGATCACCGCGGCGTTCTCGTCGAACTTGATGTAGCTGCCGTCCGGGCGGCGGCGCTCCTTGACCGTGCGCACGACGACGGCCTTGACGACATCCCCCCGCTTGACGTTGCCGCCGGGGATGGCGTCCTTGACGGTGGCGACGATGACGTCGCCGATACCGGCGTAGCGTCGCGACGAACCGCCGAGCACGCGGATGCACAAGATCTCCTTGGCGCCGGTGTTGTCGGCCACCTTCAGCCGCGATTCCTGCTGAATCACTCGATCTCCTGACCTGGTTGCGTGTGCACGGCAGGAGGCAAGCCACAGCCCACCGAATAACCTGACATGCGCGGTCTTTGTCACCGAAGGGCACGCGGGGCCGATTCGCACCGGCCGAGGTCTGCCCAAGGCAACCCCTAGAGTCTAGGGGACGAGCAGCTCAGAGCCAAATTCGCGGCCCAGGCGGGTGCGAGGCCGGTGCAAGGTCGGTTCAGGGGGCGGTTTGCCCGATCCTTCGGATATCGCCGAGGTGGTGCACGCCCTCGTGCATGGCCTGCCGCACGAGCCAGCGGGCGGTGCGCTCCTCCCCCGGCAACCGGGTAGCCGTGCGGTCCCAGCCGGGATCTTTGGTGCGCGCGACTTCGTCGCGGAAGCCCGCCGCGGCGGCCGCCAGCTCGTCGAGCGTGGCATCGATGTCGCAGTCGTTGTACCGGAAGCGGCGGGCCCGCAGATCGTTGAACATCGGCTCGCACGCGGGCTGGTGCTCGGTGCGGACGCGGTACAGCCGGATGGTGAAGCTGACGTAGACGTCGCGCACGTGGCAGAGGTACTCGGCGACGGACCACACTTCCGGGCTGGGCCGTACCCGCCGCGCCTCGGGCGGGATCGCGGAGACGGCAACCCGGACGGCGTCCGGCAGGCCGGCGATCACGCCGACCGCGTCGTCGAGCCGAATACTCGAATAGCTCAGCTCACAGGCCGCGCAGACGTGGTCTTCGGCGGCCAACGGGGGCAGCGACGCGGGCATGGGGCAATGTTCCACCTGGAACGGTGGGGGATTTTCGTCGGTGGCGGTTTCTAAGCCTTTCCCGCGCCCACGAGCCAGGCGTTGACGTCGTAATAAGCGGGGCCGTCGGTTGCGGTGATTCTTCTGCACGAGACGAAGCTCGATGCGGCGGGTGCGAGGTCGTACACGTATTGATCGTTGAACTGCTCGCCACCTTTTGTGCGTTGAACCGCGACGGTCGCGCGGATCGGAAAATCCTTCGAGGCGTTGACCACGTGCCAGGAATAAAAGCCGCCGCAGGCGTTGTCCGGCCAGCTTTCTACCGAAGCCAGGTGGTTTGGGTCAACGGTGTCGGCCCACGCAAATCCGGGCGGGCCGACGATCGGAACGCAAACGGCGAGTAACGCAACACCTTTAGCGACGAATCTCACGATCATGTTCTCCACGTTTGAACACACGCATCGTATCGCCATAGCACCCGCAGCGTTGATGAAATTCGGCGCTTTCATTGGCCCGCCGGCCACGATTTAGAACGGGGGTGGGTCGTCGTCGGTGGGGGCGTCGCGGGGCCGGTAATGCGCGGTGTCGCTTGGTTGCCGAAGGTGGGTGCGGTCTTCAAAGCGGGCGAGATCGACTTCCGGATGTTTCAGACGTTGGTGTTTCGGACC
>NZ_LZKD01000248.1:0-7507 GCF_001668695.1 Mycobacterium sp. E2497 | reverse complement strand
CCAGGCCCGACACGGTGGGCTTGACCGCCGGGAAGGTGAGCGAGCACAGCTCGACCGACACCAGGGCCGCGACGCCGTCCGGTGCGCCGCGCAGATAGTCGTGCAACCGGCCCACGCCCGCCGCCCCGGCCGCACAGCCCAACCCGAAAAGCGGCACCCGACGCACGTCCGGGCGCAGTCCCAGCCGACCGGCGACCCGCGCGTCCAGCGACGGCACCGCAACGCCGGTCACCGTGGTGGTGGCGATCATGTCGATGTCCTGCGGTCGCAGGCCGGCCTCGTCGAGCGCGCCCAGCAGCGCTTCGCAACCGAGTTCGACGGCGTGTTCAATGAAGATCTCGTTGGCCTCACCGAAATCGGTCAGCGACGGGTAACGCTCCAGCGGCAGGACCAGGTGACGGCTGTTGACCTTGGCGGCGGCGTGCAGCCGCCGCACAACTCCCTCGTGCTCCTTGAGTGCCGGGAATTCGACGAGCTGGTCGGTGATTTCGGCCTGGCTGTAACGATGCGGCGGCAACGCTCCGAACACACCCGCGATGACGCTCATGCCCAACCCTCTTGCTTGGATCCCAGCTTGACTGGGACTTTCGCCGATCCCCGAAGCTTATGCGGTTCGCGGTATTCCGGCAAAAGATTGACGTATTCGACGTGTGTGTAATTGATTTGGCGTTTCATCGTGTGGCGTCCTCGTCGTCACCCGAATTCAGCGCCATCGCGATCAACGCGTCCGGGGTCAGGGAATCGATCTCGTCACCGCTGATGAGCGGTTCGGCGACAACGTCTTCCGGCTTACCGGCGAGCAGCAGAAGCTTGTCGAGCAATCCGGCTCTGCGGAGCTCGGCGACCGGGATGCTGCGCAGCGCAGACCACAGCTTGTCGTCGTCGGATTCGTCGCCGTCCCCGCGGAACAGTTGCTGCCGCAGATGATCGGCCAGCGCCGCGGGCGTGGGATAGTCGAAGATCAGGGTCCGCGACAGAGCCAGGCCGGTCGCGGTGGTCAGCCGGTTGCGCAGTTCGACGCCTGTCAGCGAGTCGAACCCGAGGTCGGCGAAGGCGCGGTCGCGGTCGATGGCCCGGCCATCGGGGTGTCCCGAGACGGCGGCGACGTGCTCGCAGACCAGCTCGACCAGCCGCCTCCGCTGGTCCGCCTGCGGCAGGGCGTGCAACCGCTCGGTCAGGTCCGGGGAACGACTCACCTTGGCCGGCAGCGCATCCCGTTTATCCCCCAGCCAGAACCGTTGTCGCGCAAACCCGTACGTCGGCAGGTCGACCCGGCGGCCCCCCGCGCCGGCCAGCACGTCCGGCCAGCCGACGCCGACACCGGCTGTGAACAGCCGGCCGGCCGCGTGCAGCAGCGACTCGATCTCGGGACCGTCCTTGGGCATGGTCACCACCGAGATCGGCCGCTCGGTGGTCAGCGACTGGTCCACCGCCGGGCTCAGCCCACCACCCGGGCCCATCTCGGCGAACGCCGTCACCCCCAACGCCTCGGCGGCGCGCACGCCTTCGAGGAAACGCACCGGCCGGCGCACATGTTCGACCCAGTACCGCACGGATCCGTATCCGGGGGCGGCGGGCTCTCCGAACACGTTGGAGATCAGGCAGATTCGGGGCTGTCGCGGTTCGACGCCGGAGATCCGATGCGCGAACTCGTCGAGCATCGGTTCCATCAACGGCGAGTGGAAAGCGTGCGAGACCGCCAACCGGTGCGTCCGCCGGCCGGTGCCCGCCAGGCGGTCGGCGACCGCGGCAACCGCGTCCCGCCCACCGGACAGCACCACCGCGTTCGGTCCGTTGACCGCGGCGATGCTGACGTCCGCGCCCAGCATCGGGGTCACCTCCGCCTCGCCGGCGCTCACCGCCACCATGACCCCGCCCGCCGGCAGCCGGGCCATCAATTCGCCGCGGGCCGCCACGACGCGCGCCGCGTCGGCCAGCGACAGCGCGCCCGCCACACACGCCGCCGCGATCTCCCCCACCGAATGGCCCAGCACCACATCGGGTGTCACCCCCCACGACCGCCACAGGGCGGCGAGGGCCACCTCGAGAACGAAAAGCGCCGGCTGCGCGAACTCGGTGTCCTGCAACGACTCCGCATCGCCGCCCCACATCACCTCGCGCACCGGCACCCGCAGGTGGGTGTCCATCGCGGCGGCGGCCTCGTCGAACGCGCGGGCGAACGCCGGAAACCGGTGATGGAGCCCGCGGCCCATCCCCGGCCATTGCGAGCCTTGGCCGGGGAACACGAAGGCCGTCCTGACCGCCGGCCCGGCGTGGCCGACCACCAGCCCGGGGGCCGGCTCCCCGGCGGCCAAGGCCGCCAGGTCGCGGGTCAGCGCCTCGCGATCGTGACCCACCAGCACCGCCCGATGGTCGAACACCGAACGCGTCGTCACCAGCGACCACGCCACGTCGGGCGCGGTCGCCTCCGAGTCCGCCAGCCATTCCGTGAGCCGCCGCGCCTGGTTGGCCAGCGCGCGCCCGGAGCGGCCCGACAGCACCCACGCAACCGGCCCGTCGGGCACCCCCGCGGGGGTATCCGGTTGCGCCGGGGCCTGTTCCACGACGACGTGCGCGTTCGTGCCGCCCATGCCGAACGACGACACCCCGGCGCGGCGCGGGCGCTCCGTGCTCGGCCACGGCTGCGCGGCGGTGGTGACCCGCAACCCCACGCGATCGAGGTCGGGATTCGCCCCGGCGTAGTTGAGGCTCGGCGGAATCACCGAATGGCGCACGGCCAGCACGGCCTTCAGCAGTCCCGCGATGCCCGCGGCGGCGCCGGCGTGGCCGATGTTGGTCTTCACCGATCCCACGTCCAGCGGGTGGCCGCGCCCGCCGAACACCTCACCCAGCGCCTGTGTTTCCGCCGCGTCGCCGACCCTCGTCCCGGTGCCGTGCGCCTCGACGTAGTCGATGTCGCCGCTGCCCAGGCCGGCCGCGGCAAGCGCCCGCCGGATCACGTCGGCCTCGGCGGAGACCGAGGGCACCGTCTGGCCCGTGGCGTTGTGCCCGGCGTTGCCCACGGCGCTGCCCCGGATGACGGCATGGATGCGGTCCCCGTCGCGCAGGGCCGCCGGCAACGGCTTGAGCAGCACCAGGCCGCCGCCCTCTCGACGGACGTAGCCGTCCGCGCGCGGATCGAACGCGTAGGTGTGACCCGATGTCGACAGCGCCCCGAATTCGCGCTCCAGCATTGCCGTTTCGTCGGCCAGGTTGAGATGGACGCCGCCGGCCAGCGCCAGCGTCGATTCGCCGGAACGCAGGCCCTCGCACGCGAGGTGCACCGCGGTCAGCGAAGAGGATTGCCCGGAATCGACGATCATGCTGGGCCCGTGCAACCCGAGGGCGTAGGACACCCTGTTGGCGATCATTCCCCGGCTGATGCCGGCGAACGAGTGGTGGTCGAGGTTGTCGGCGATGTCGCGCAGCGTGAGGACCGCGTAATCGTCGGCCATCGCCCCGATGTACACCGAAACAGACTCAGCGCGAACGGTTTCCGGCACCACAAACGCGTCTTCGAACGTCTCCCAAGCCAGTTCGAGGGCCAATCGTTGGCGCGGGTCCATCGCGCACGCCTCGCGCGGCGAGAGGTGGAAGAAATCGGCGTCGAACTCCGCGACGTCGCCGGGCAGCCGCGTCGCCTCCCGGCCGTCGCGCAGCACGCCCCAGAAATCGCGTGGGTTCTCCGCGCCCGGGAATCGGCATGCGAGGCCGATGATGGCGACGTCGGTCATGCTAGGGGCCGCCCTCTTCGTCGAGGATGGCGAAGAGCTGGCTCTCGGTGGCGGTGGCGATGTCGTCGTCGAACGGGTCGTCGGGGTGGTCGGGATACGGGGCGGGCGCGGGGCCGGTCAGGCCGGCCAGCAGGCCCTCCAGCCGGGTGGCGAGCTGCGCCTTGTCGCCGGGGCTGAAGTCGGATCGGCCGAGCAGCGCCTGCATCTCGCGGATCACGTCGTTGAAGCGGGCCATGCGATCGGGCGGCTCACCGCTCGGCCCGGTGGACAGCTGAGCGTCGAGATGCTCGGCCAGCGCCGCCGGCGTCGGGTGATCGAAGATCAGCGTCGGCGAAAGGGTCAGCCCGGTCGCGATTTTCAGCCTGTTCCGCAGCTCCACGGCGGTCAGCGAGTCGAAGCCGAGATCGGCGAAGGCTTGCTCGGCGCCGACGTCCGCGGTGCTGTGACCCAACACCGTGGCGGCATTGCCGCTCACCAGCTCCACCAGCTCACGGCGCCGCTGCTCGGGGGCCAGTCCCTCCAGCCGCGCCCGCAGACCAGTCAACGACACCATGTCGGTCGGGTCGAGGATCCGCCGCACCGGCCGAGATGCCAACTGGCTCAACAACGGCGGCAGCGCGGCGCCGGCGTGCGCCAGCGCGGCGGTGTCGAGCCGGGTGGCCACCACGACGGGGGGCTCGGCCAGCAGCGCGGCGTCCAGCAGGTCCAGCGCTTGGCGGGTGGACAGCGCGGCGAGCCCGGCGCGGCTCATCCGCGCCTTGTCGCGGTCGCCGAGGTGCTGCGTCATGGCCGAGGCCTGCTCCCACATCCCCCAGGCGATGGACAGGCCGGGCAACCGGTGGGCCCGGCGGTAGGCCACCAGGCCGTCGAGGAAGCTGTTGGCCGCCGCATAGTTGCCCTGGCCCGGCGCACCGACGATTCCCGCCATCGACGAAAACACCACGAACGCCGCCAGATCCAGCCCCCGGGTCAGCTCGTGCAGGTGCCACGCGCCGTCGACTTTGGACCGCAACACCGTGTCGATGCGCTCCGGCGTCAGCGACGCGATCACCGCGTCGTCCAGCACGCCCGCGGCATGGAACACCCCGCGCAGCGGGAGGTGCGCCGGTACCTGCGCCAGCACCCGCGCCAGGGCGTCCCGGTCGCCGACATCGCAGGCCACCACCGACACCTGCGCCCCGGCGCCGCGCAGCTCGGCGACCAGCTCGGGCACGCCGTCGGCCCCCTCCCCGCTGCGGCTGACCAACACGATGTGCGGCACCCGGTGGCGGTCGACCAGGTGGCGGGCCACCGCCGCCCCCGCCATGCCCGTCCCGCCGGTGATCAGCACGGTGCCGCCGCCCAGCCCGGCGGGCCCGTCGGGCATGGTGAGCACGACCTTGCCGATGTGGCGGGCCTGGCTGACGAACCGGTAGGCGTCCGCGGCGCACCGCACGTCGAAGGCCTTGACCGGCAACGGCTTCAGCACCCCGTCTGCGAACAACCGCATCAACTCGGCCAGCATCTCGGCGATGCGGTCCGGCCCGGCCTCCATCAGATCGAACGCGCGGTATTCGACATCGGCCAGGGCCGCCGGGTCGCGCAGGTCCGTCTTGCCCATCTCGATGAAGCGCCCACCGGGGGCCAGCAGCCGCAGCGAGGCGTCGGTGAACTCGCCGGCCAGCGAGTTGAGCACGACGTCCATCCCGGCGCCGCCCGTGGCGGCGGAGAACTCGCGCTCGAAGTCCAGCGTCCGCGAATCCGCGATGTGCTCGTCGTCCAGACCCATGGCGTGCAGGGTGTCCCACTTGCCGCGGCTGGCGGTGACGAAGACCTCGGCGCCCCAGTGCCGGGCCAGTTGCACGGCGGCCATGCCCACCCCGCCCGCGCCCGCGTGCACCAGCACCCGCTCGCCGGCCCGCAGCCCGCCCAGGACCGACAACCCGTAATACGCCGTGAGGAACACCACCGGCACGCCGGCGGCGTCGGCGAACGACCAGCCCGGCGGCACGCGCGTCACCAGCCGCCGATCGACGACGGCCTCCGACCCCGTCAGGCCCACGATTCCCATGACCGGGTCGCCGACGGCCAGATCCGTGATGCGGGGCCCAATCTCGGTCACCAGCCCGGCACCCTCGGCGCCCAGCTGCGCCGCGCCCGGGTACATGCCCAGGGCCACCAACACGTCGCGGAAGTTCACCCCGGCGGCCGCCACCGCCACCCGCACCTGCCCGGCCGCCAGGTCGGCCGGCGGGCCGGACTCGACCGCCAGGTCCTCCAGCGTGCCGGCGTCGCCGGCCGCCAGCCGCCACACCGACGGCGGCTCGGGCAACCGCAACACGGGGTGCGCCTTGAGCGGCATCAGCCGGGCGCCGTGGGCGACGCCGTCGCGGACCACCAATTGCGGTTCCCCACAACCGATCACGGACGCGAGATCGAGCGACCCGTCGGTGTCGACCAGCGCCACCTGGCCCGGATGCTCGGCCTGCGCCGACCGCACCAGCCCCCACACCGCCGAGCCGGCCAGGTCCGACACGTCCTCGCCGGGCAGCGCGACCGCGCCGCGGGTCTGCACCACCAGCGGCGGGGCGCCCTCGCCCCGGGACTGCAACACCCGCAGCGCCTCGTGGGTGGCGGTGTACACCGATCCGACCACCTCGGGGCCGCCCGCCGGCGGCCGCCACACCTCGGGTTCCGCGCCGACGGCGTCGTCGGGCAACGTGATCGGGGACCACACGGCCTCCAACAGTTCCCCGCCGCCGGATCGCGCCGCGACGGCCGCCGACAGCTGCGCGGCCGAGACCGGACGCGTCACCAGCTCGCCCACCGACAGCACCGGCACACCCGACGAGTCGGCCAAGTCGACCGCGACCGCACCCTCGCCCGCCGGGGCCAGCCGCACCCGGACCCGCGACGCCCCGGCCGCATACAGGCACACCCCCTGCCAGGAGAACGGCAGGACGGTCTGGCCCCGCTCGTCGGCGACCCCCAGGGCGTGCAGGGCCGCGTCCAACACGACCGGGTGAATCCCGAAGCCGCCCACCGTCACACCGGCCTGCTGCGGGGCCTCCACCTCGGCGAAGGTCTCGGCGCCCCGGCGCCACACCCTCCGCAGGCCGCGGAAGGCCGGACCGTACCCGTAGCCGCGCGCCGCCAGGTCGTCGTACGCGCCCGTCACGTCGACCTCCGCGGCGCCGATGGGCGGCCACACCGACAGATCCGTTTCCGGTCCGGGCGCGCCCTCGCTCAGCACGCCCTGCGCATGCACCGTCCACTCCGCGCCGGCCTGCGAATACACCGCGACGGCCCGGGATCCGTTCTCGGCGGCGGCGTCGACCACCACCTGCACGCGGACCGCGCCGGCGGCCGGCAGCGGCAGCGGCGCCGACAGCGTCAGTTCCTCGATCACCGGGCAGCCCACCTCGTCGCCGGCCCGCAGCGCCAGCTCGACGAACCCCGCGCCGGGGAACAACACCGTCCCGGTCACCGCGTGATCGGCCAGCCACGGCTGGGCCGCGGCGTTCGCCGGCCTGGCCGCCCGCCGGGTCGACCTGCCGACGTATGCCTTTCAGCGGCGCAGGTTTTGGTTGTCGGCGGAGTCGATGGGCGCCCGCGACACCGCCGGCCTGGGCCTGGCGGCGGCCGAGCATGCCCTGTTGGGCGCGGTGGTGGAGCGGCCCGATTCGGGCGGCGTGGTGTTGACGGGCCGGCTCTCGACCGCGGCCCAGCCGTGGCTGGCCGATCACGCGGTGACCGGGACGGTGTTGTTCCCCGGCGCGGGGTTCGTCGAGCTG
>NZ_LZKD01000247.1:0-4646 GCF_001668695.1 Mycobacterium sp. E2497 | reverse complement strand
CCTGCGGCTGGTCGACACCGCCGACGTGGTGCTGGAGGGGTTTCGTCCCGGCGTGATGGAGCGCATGGGCCTGGGCCCCGACGACCTGCGCGCCCGCAACCCGAGGCTGATCTACGCGCGGCTGTCGGCCTACGGCGGCAACGGCCCGCACGGCAGCAGGCCGGGCGTGGACCTGATGGTCGCGGCCGAGTCGGGCATGACCACCGGGATGCCGACGCCGACCGGCAAGCCGCAGATCATCCCGTTCCAGCTGGTCGACGCCGCCAGCGGGCACGTGCTGGCCCAGGCGGTGCTGGCCGCGCTGCTCAACCGGGAGCGCCATGGCGTGGCCGACGTGGTGCGTGTCGCCATGTACGACGTCGCGGTCAACCTGCAGGCCGGGCAGCTCACCATCCACCTCAACAAGCCGGCCGAGGCGCCCAAGCCCGACGCCACACCGAAACCCAAGAAGCGCAAGGGAGTTGGTTTCGCGACGCAACCGTCGGACGCGTTCAAGGCGGCCGATGGGTACCTGGTGATCAGTGCGTATGTGCCCAAGCACTGGGCCAAGCTGTGCGAGATCATCGGCCGCCCGGACCTGCTGACCGACGAGCGGTTCATCGACCAGCGTTCGCGCGCAATGAATTACGCCGAGCTGACCGAGGAACTCGAGGCGGCGCTGGCCGCCAGGACCGCGGCCGAGTGGGTTGAGCTGCTCCAGGAAGGCGGCCTGATGGCCTGCCTGGCCTACACCTGGAAGCAGGTGGTGGACACCCCGCTGTTCGCGGAGAACGAGCTCGCGCTGCGGGTGGGCAGCGGCGAGGACTCGGTCACGGTGGTCCGCATGCCGGCGCGCTACTCGAGCTTCGACGCGGTGGCCACCGATCCCCCGCCCGCGCCCGGGCAGCACAACGACGCGTTCCTGAACGCGCCGCAGACCACGCCGTAGGCCGTCACAGGCTGGGCAGCCGCACCACCTGGACGAAGAACTCGTCGATCTGCCGGACCGCCTTCATGAACTGGTCCAGGTCGACCGGCTTGGTCACATAGGCGTTGGCGTGCAGCTTGTAGCTGCGCAGGATGTCCTCCTCCGCCGAGGAGGTGGTGAGCACGACGACCGGGATGCGGGCCAGGTCCGGGTCGGACTTGATCTTCTCCAGCAGTTGGCGGCCGTCGTATTTAGGCAGGTTCAGGTCCAGCAGGATGAGGTCGGGCCGCGGCGCGTCCTCGAACTTGCCGCGCTGGTAGAGGTAGTCGAGTCCCTCCTCCCCGTCGTGCGCCACGTGCAGCCGGTTCTTGAGTTTGTTGTGCTCGAACGCTTCTCGCGTGATGAGCTCGTCCCCCGGGTCGTCCTCGACGAGCAGGATGTCGATCGCTCTGCCCTCTGATGTCACTGATGCGCTCCTTCCAAAGCGGCTGAGTCTGCGTGCTCGGCGGGCTCGGGCCCGGCCATGGGCAGGGTGAACTCGAACCGCGTCCCCTCGGTGCGGGACGTGTCGATCCGAATGGTGCCGCCATGGTGCTCGACGATCTTCTTGACCAGGGCGAGCCCGACGCCGGTCCCCGCGTACACATCGCGGCCGTGCAGGCGCTGGAAGATGACGAAGACCTTGTCGGCGAACTCGGCCGGGATGCCGATGCCGTTGTCCGACACGGTGATCACCCATTGGCCGTCGTGATTGCCGATGCCCGGAGCGCACTCGATGACGACGCGGGGCGGGCGATCCTTGTGCCGGAACTTCACCGCGTTGCCGACGAGGTTCTGCCACAGCATCGTCAGCAGCGTCGGGTCGCCCTTGATCTGCGGAAGGGCGTCGGGGCGCACGATTTCGGCCTGCGACTCATCGATCGCGACGGCCAGGTTGGCCAGGCCGGAATCCAGCGTCGCGTCGAGGTCCACATCGGTCTCGGTGGTGCCCAGCCGGCCGACGCGCGAGAACGTGAGCAGGTCGTTGATCAGCGCCTGCATCCGCTTGGCCCCGTCGACCGCGAAGCCGATGTATTCGATGCCCCGCTCGTCGAGCTTGTCGCCGTAGCGGCGCTCCAGCAGCTGGCAGAAGGAGGCGACCTTGCGCAGCGGCTCCTGCAGGTCGTGCGACGCGACATAGGCGAACTGCTCGAGTTCGGTGTTGGACCGGCGCAATTCGGCGGCCTGCTCGTCCAGTAGCGCCTGGGCCGACCGCGACACCTCGAGTTCCTCGACCATCCGCTTGCGCATGTTCTCCACGTCGATGGCCATGTCGCGAACGTCCTTGGGCCGCTTCGGCGCTGCGATGCTCTCCTCGAAGCTGCCCTGGGTGATCCGCCGGCACGCCGCGGCCAGCGCGGCGAGCGGACGGGCGACCGTGTCGCGGACCAGGAACCCCAGCAGCCCGGCCGTGATGAAGAACAGCAACACCATGGCGCCGAACACCCGGTCCCGCCAGGCGTCGGTGTGCTTGAGCTCGGCCGCGGCGGCCACCCGCGCCGCCGACAGGTTCGCGTTCTGCCTATCGAAAAGCGTTCTCAGATGGTCGAATTCGGTCTTTCCGCGCTCCGCCGACGGCTTGCTCGCGACGTTCTTGCCGTTGGGCAGCACCGTGGCGATGACCGGCTCGGCGTAGCTGGCCCGCCAGTTGGCGGCGGCGTCCTCGATGGCGGCGAGGTCGACGATGAGATCCGGGCGCTGACCCAGGCACCGCCGGATCTCTTCCGCCGCGGCCTGTTCGGCGTGTTGCCCGTCGTAGTACGGCGTGAGGAATTGCCGGTCCCCGGCCAACAGGTAGCCGCGGATTCCCGTCTCCTGGTCACGCAGCGCGGCCTGCAGCTGGAAGGCCGCCACGCGCGCCGGCTGGATGCTGTCGACGAGCTGGTCCGTCATGTCGTCCGTGCGGTTCAGCAGCGACGCGCCGACCAGCGCGCCGGCCAGCACCATGACGCCCATGCTGACCAGGACGAGGGCCTGCCATCCGCGCACGGTGAGCTGCGACAGCCGCAAGCGGCGCAACGTCGGGGTCACCTGGTGGTCCTTTCGACCCGCAGGACGGCGATGTCGTCGGTGAGCCCGCCTCGCGGCTGGGCGAGTTGCTGCGCCCCGTCGATGAGCGCGTCGACGAACTCCGGCCCCGGCCGGTTGGCGTGCGACCGGGCCAGCTCGAGCAGGCCGTCCTCGCCCAGGCGTTGGGCGCCCGGTCCCGAATACCCCTCGAACAGCCCGTCGGTGAGCAGCAGCAGGCCGTGACCCGGCGGCAGGTCCATCTCGTGCCGCGGCCAGTCGTCGTCGGCGCGCAGACCCAGCGCGGGGCCACCCGGCGGCTCCAGCCATTCGACGGTGCCGTCGCGCTGCAACAGCATCCCGGGATGGCCGGCCCGGATCGCGGTGATGCGCGAGCTGTCGGGCGGGATCTCCAGGCTCAGGACGGTCGCGAAAACCCCTGTGCCCGTTCGTTCGGAGTGCAGCACCCGCTCGAGCTGCCGCATCAGCTCCACGCCCTGCACGCCGGCGAAGGTGAGCGCGCGGAAGGCGATCCGCAGCGCCGCGCCCAGGGCGGCCTCGTGCGGCCCGTGCCCGGCGACGTCGCCGATCAGGACGTGGACCACCCGGTCGGGCGTCTGCACCACGTCGTAGAAGTCGCCGCACAGCAGCGCGTCCTCGCGGCTCGGCCGGTACCGGGCGACGATGTCGACGCCCGGGTTGTCCAGCAGCAGCGGGGACGGCAGCAGCCCGCGTTCCAGCAGCGCGTTCTCCCGGGCCCGCAGCCGGGTGGCGTGCAGGTCGGCGGCAATCAGCTCGGCACGCTTGCGCTCGATCGCGTACAGCAGCGCGCGCCGCAGCATCTCGGGTTCGACGCGACCCTTGACCAGGTAGTCCTGGGCGCCGGCGGCGACCGCGGAAGCCCCGAAGTACTCGTCGTTGAGCCCGGTCAGCACGACGATCGGCACCGTGGCGTCGCGCTTGGCGATGCGGTCCAGCGCGTCGATGCCGTTGGCGTCGGGCAGGTGCAGGTCCAGCAGCACGCAGTCGGGCCGGGCCGAGGCCAGTTCACGCTCGGCGTGGGCCATCGACTGCGCCCACACCACCCGGATGTCGGCGACCGCGTCAGCGATGAGGTCCTCCACCAGCACCGCGTCGGCGCGGTCGTCCTCCACCAACAGCAAAGACAAGGACTGCCAATTCGCCGCCGGGGTCACTGGAGCGCGCACCGGCATCAAGTCCCGGTCATCCGGGGATGCGCAGAGGACGCCACGCTGTTCACTTCAGACCCCCTGCCGCGGGCACGACTCATCGCACGACTCTACGTCCGGCCCTACCACCCCGGATGGTGAACCGCCGGAGATCCTATCGGTCAGCGCAGCAACGCCCGTGACATGACCACGCGCTGAATCTGATTGGTGCCTTCGTAGATCTGGGTGATCTTGGCGTCGCGCATCATCCGCTCGACCGGGAAGTCCACGGTGTAGCCGGCGCCGCCGAACAGCTGCACCGCGTCGGTGGTCACCTCCATCGCCACATCAGAGGCCCAGCACTTCGACGCCGCGGAGATGAACCCCAGGTTGGATTCGCCACGCTCGGCGCGCGCCGCCGCGTGATACACCATCAGCCGGGCCGACTCCAGCTTCATCGCCATGTCGGCCAGCATGAACTGCACGCCCTGGTTATCACTGATCGGGCGGCCGAACTGCTTGCG
>NZ_LZKD01000246.1:0-7574 GCF_001668695.1 Mycobacterium sp. E2497 | reverse complement strand
CCGAAGCCCTCCACCTTGCGCGCCAGCCAGGCCACCGCGGTGACCGGGTTGCCCAGCACCGCATCGGTGCGGCCCTTCGCGACGACCTCACCGTTGCAGTGCAGCACCGCATCGATGCCCTTGACGTCGACCTCGCACGGGGAGACACGCGCCTGGCCCAGCACGAAGCCCGCCGACGACGCGTTGTCGGCGATGGTGTCGCACAACTCGATCTTCCAGTCGGTGATCCGCGTGTCGATCAACTCGATCGAGGGCACCAGCGCCTCGGTGGCCGCCAGCACGTCCTCCTCGGTGCAGTCGGCCCCCGGCAGGTCGGCGTTCAGCAGGAAACCCACCTCCACCTCCACCCGCGGCCACAGATACCGGCTCGCCCTGACCGGGGTGTCTTCGAACAACTGCATCTCGTCCAGCAAATGCCCGTAATCCGGCTCGTCAACCCCCATCATCTGCTGGATCGCCTTCGACGACAGGCCCACCTTGTGCCCCAACACCCGAGCCCCCTCCGCGACCCGCTGACGGATATTGATCAGCTGAATCTCATACGCGTCCACAACATCAATGTCCGGGTGAACAGCGGTCAGCGGAGCGATCGGTGAGCGGCTCCGCTCAGCCTGCGCCAACTGGACAGCCAGCTGGTGGCGTAATTCCCTGCTAAGCACGAGAACTGGTTCCCTCAGCATTTGCAGGTGAAGTCATTGCCTTGGCGTCCATCCCGCCGAGTGGGCCGGTCCCGATCTCGGCGTTATGGGCATGCGCGAAGTGGTGAAGACCGAAGACAGCGTCCATGCCATTGCGTAATCCCATGTGGTCTTCGCATTGGTTGACCGCCCGCTTGGCCAGCGCGAGCCCGAATTGGGGCATCGCCGCGATACGCGTTGCAAGGCCGAAGGTTTCACCGCGTAGCTGCGACCGTGCGACGACCCGATTGACCATACCGATTTCGTAGGCGCGCTGCGCGCTGAACCTCTCACCTGTGTAGAGGATCTCCTTGGCAAACCTGGGCCCGAGCACCCAAGGGTGTGCGAAGTATTCGACGCCCGGAATACCCATGCGCACAACGGGATCGCTGAAGAAGGCATCATCGGCGGCCACGATCAGGTCACAGGCCCAGGCGAGCATCAGACCACCGGCCACACACGCGCCTTGCACCATCGCAATAGTGGGCTTCGGGATTTCGCGCCACCTTCGGCACATCCCAAGATAAACCTCTGTCTCCCGCGCAAAACGTTGGTCGCCGCCTGGCTTGTCGACGTGGTCCCACCACAACACCGCCCGATTTTCATAGCGCACGTTGTGGTCACGTTCGGGGGTGCCGATATCGTGACCGGCGCTGAAGTGCTCGCCGGCACCCGCTAACACGATCACCTTGATTTCGTCATCGTTCACTGCGCGCCTAAACGCAGCATCCAGGGCGTAGGTCATCGCCGAATTCTGCGCATTGCGGTAGCGCGGACGGTTCATGGTGACCACAGCGACTCCGGAGGTCACTGCATAGGTGACCACCTCGTCTACATCAGGCGTGTCCATGTTGATGCCTTCCGTCATCACGCATTCCGGTTCTGACCATCATCAGCGCAGTCGGCCCGCAGACAGGTGGTCGGTGTCCATACACCGGGAGTCATCTCGCTCACAGCTGATAGATCCAAGCCGGCCGCTCAGTGCAGGGCTGTCCACGCAACTCGGAACGTCCCGACTGTCGGGACGGCCGATCCGGTACAAGCACCCTGATCCCGTAGCTTCAACGCTATGCGCTACTCATGCCGCTTCGAGCGGACATGCGCGGCGCCAGCGCCGGTCGTCTACGACTTGCTCACTGACGTCGCGCGATGGCCGCAGTGGTTAGACGGTGTACGGACCGCCGACTGGGAGTACCCAGGAACGGCCGGCTCCCGGATAGGGGCTATCCGCCGAATCATGTTGAGAGGCTTAACCATGCGGGAGAAGGTCCTCATTGCCGATCGGCCGCACCACCACGCCTATGCCATCCTGTCGGGAATCCCCGTCACCGATCACCGCGCCGATGTCCACATATCCACGACCTCTAGCGGATCTCGCATCGTGTGGAAGGCAACGTTTCGCCCACGGTTCCCGCTCACGGGACCGCTGATCTGGCTGATGCTGCGCGCGAGCATGCCCACGATGGTGACCGCTCTCGCCCGGGGAGCCGAAGCGCAGCCGACGTAGCCACCGTGCCGGTGATCATGGATTGCAACTGTCTCGTCTACAGGATCAAGATGGCCCAAAGCCGTGTACCGCCAGCTTCCTTGGTCGTTACACGCGGCCCGATGACGGGCTGGGTTCGGTGCCCCACTGGCGGCCGGATCCAGGCCGTTGTCTTCGCATCGCCGATCACCGCTACCGACACCTGCGGACCGGTGACCGAGAGTCGTTGATGTTAGCCACTCGCCGCGCACGGGAAAACATTAGGCTGCACGATCTACATGCGCACCAGGGTGAACGGGTACGTGTAAGTTCCCGCCGGCGACCCGTTACAGCCCGAGGAAAACGAGGAGTCCAACGAGCCAGCAAGCGTGGACGCATCCCATGCGTAGACGTCGTGCGTGGGTATCACGGGCCCGTAGTAGATGTCACCACAGCGCAGACCGTCGGGAACGTCGACACTCAAGGTATAGCGGCCATCGGCGAATCGAGCGCTGCCGTTGTACTCGAATGCCTTGGCTACCGGTTGGGGTATCGCGCTCACGCTGACACAGTCACCGCTGCACGACGAAATCGCCCAGATCCAGGTATGGAAGTCGTACCTGCCGGTGATCAAAAGCTGGTAATTGCCGGTTCGCATCTCCGCGTGGGCCACGGGCGCGAGCCCTAAGGCCGCCGGCGCCAGGCAGATGCCCAGTATGAGCGCCTTCACGTTCGTTCCATTCTGCTTGGGGCCGAGGATCAGACAACACGCCGTTACCCACCGCAATCGCGGACTGCTCTCGGCGGGGCCGCTGGGTTCGGCTCACATATGCGAGCCGCCGTCGACACGGACTTCGGTACCGGTGATGAAATAGGCGTCGGGAGAGCCCAGCATGGCCACCACGGCGGCTACGGCGTCCGGTCTGGCGAAGATCGCGCCGTCGGCCAGTGGAAGCACAGGCTGAACCTTGCCGAACAGGGAGAAGTCGACGTCAGCGGGCAGGCCCGGACCGATGCTCTGCTTCGATTCTCCTGTGCCATCAGTCATTCCGGAGGAAATCGATCCCGGCTGCACCGAGTTGAACCGGATTCCCTCTTTGCTGAACTCCATGGCCAACGCATGTGTCATCGCCTGAATTCCGCCCTTGGAAGCGGCGTAGGCCGACATATACGGGTGAGCAAAGGCCGCCGAGGTGGAGCTGAAGTTGACCACCGCTGGACCGACGCCCTCGCGTAGGGCCGGGATCGCCTCGCGGGTCATCAGGAAGGTGCCGACCAGGTTGATGCGGAGTACCTGCTCAAAATCGGCCGCGGTGGTGTCCAGGAAATGGGCTGAGCGCAGAATCCCCGCCGCGTTGACCAACGTGTCGAGACCTCCCAGCGCTGCGAGCGCCCGGCCGACACCGTCGCGGACGGACTGCTCGTCTCCGACGTCCAATGTCACCGTGGTGAGTCGGTCCGCATGCGTGTCGGCCTTGGCCACCGTGTCCTTCAACCCGGACTCGCTGATGTCGGCGGCCACAACTCGTCCGCCTTCCTCCAGCACGCGCAGCGCAGTTGCCTGTCCGATGCCTGAGCCACCCCCGCTGATCAAGACGCGGCGATTCGCATATCTCTGAGGACTGTTCACAACGGGGATGGTGCTCCGCGGAAGCGGCAATGTCAGCCGCATGTCCCGGTGGGTGGTCCTCTCCTCGGCGGGAACGGCCCGGTATGGACCCGGCTCGGGTGCCCTCGCGCGGGATCCGCAGCGATGGATAGGCGTCCCGGTAAGCGGGACATCGTGTGGTCCACGTCTCACCCGACTGGGAGGGTTCTGCTCGACGCAGCCCGGACCGATGTGGTGCAAGGCGTGACCCGAGCTGCGATGTCTGCTGTCGACGAGGTGAAGGAGCCACAGCCGGTGATCACGAAGGCGCCCGACCGTTGGTCGCCGGGGCTTTCGTCGTTTGGCGCCAAGCTGGCCGGGCCCATGCAGGCCATCGGGGGGCTGGCCGCGATGGCGGCCGATGCCGCGAAGTTCGCTGTCCGCAGGCCGTTTCAGGGACGAGAGTTCTTGGACCAGTCGTGGTTCGTCGCGCGCGTCTCGCTGATGCCGACGCTGCTGGTAGCCATTCCGTTTACCGTGCTGGTCAGCTTCACGCTCAATATCTTGCTGCGCGAGCTGGGTGCAGCCGACCTTTCGGGGGCGGGTGCGGCCTTCGGGGCGGTCACCCAGGTCGGTCCCCTGGTCACTGTGCTGATAGTGGCCGGCGCCGGCGCCACGGCGATGTGCGCCGATCTGGGCTCGCGCACCATCCGTGAAGAGATCGACGCTTTGGAAGTGTTGGGAATCAATCCCGTTCAGCGCTTGGTGACCCCGCGCATGCTGGCGTCGGGACTGGTGGCACTGCTGCTCAACAGCGTCGTCTGCATCATCGGCATTCTGGGTGGCTACACGTTCTCGGTGTTCGTCCAGGACGTCAACCCGGGTGCATTCGCAGCGGGCATCACGCTGCTGACCGGGGTGCCCGAATTGATCATTTCCTCGGTCAAAGCGCTGCTGTTCGGTCTGATCGCCGGCCTGGTGGCCTGCTACCGCGGGCTGACGATCACCGGTGGCGGCGCCAAAGCTGTGGGCAACGCCGTCAACGAGACGGTGGTATACGCGTTCATGTCGCTGTTTGTCATCAACGTCGTGGTGACGGCTATCGGTATCCAGATGACGGCGAAGTAGGCAGACGGTGACACTGCGAGCGGCATATCCGGGCCTGACCCGAGAAATCAACAGACCGGTCACCGCGCTGGCCGGCATCGGTGACCACGTCGCGTTCTACGGGAAAGCGATCGCCGGGGCACCGTTTGCGGCCACCCGCTATCGGCGAGAAATCATCCGCTTGATCGCCGAAATCAGCATGGGCGCTGGCACCCTGGCGATGATCGGCGGGACAGTGGTCATCGTCGGGTTCCTCACCTTGGCGACGGGTGGGACGCTGGCCATCCAGGGATACAGCTCGCTGGGCAATATTGGCATCGAGGCGTTGACCGGCTTTTTGGCCGCGTTCATCAACGTCCGTATCTCGGCGCCGATTGTCGCCGGCATCGGCTTGGCAGCCACCTTCGGCGCCGGCGTGACCGCCCAACTGGGCGCCATGCGCATCAATGAGGAAATCGATGCGCTCGAAAGTATGGGGATCCGCCCCGTTTCGTACCTAGTGAGCACACGGATCGTCGCCGGGATGCTGGCGATCACGCCGCTGTACTCGATCGCGGTCATCTTGTCGTTTGTGGCCAGCCAATTCACCACCGTGGTCGTGCTGGGGCAATCCGGGGGGCTCTATGGTCACTACTTCTCGACGTTTCTGAACCCAACCGACCTCTTGTGGTCATTTCTGCAGGCGATCCTGATGGCCTTGGCCATCCTGTTCACCCACACCTACTACGGCTACTTCGCCAGCGGGGGACCCTCGGGTGTCGGGGTCGCAGTGGGCACTGCGGTGCGCACTTCCCTGATCATCATCGTGTCGGTCACCCTGCTGGTTTCGCTGGCCATTTACGGCGCCAACGGCAATTTCAACTTGTCGGGCTAGGGGAAGAAAGCTGATGTGGAACAACGCTGTTCGCCCCTTGCTGGGGCTGGCCACCGTCGGTGTGATCGGCGCGATCGTCGCGGCCACCATCGTGTTGTTCGAAGGCGGTGCCATCGAGTCGGTGCCGGTCACGGTGCTGTCGCCCCGGGCGGGACTGGTGATGAACCCCGACGCCAAGGTGAAGCTGCATGGTGCACAAGTGGGCAAGGTCTCCTCGATCGACAACCTGCCCGACGGCCGGGCCGCGATTCACCTGGCGATCAACCCATCCTGGCTGCATCTGATTCCCGCCAATACCGGCGTCGACATCGAATCCACGACCGTCTTCGGGTCGAAATTCGTGCAACTCATTCCGCCGCCCGATCCCTCCCCCCAGTCGCTGAAGGCGGGCCAAATCCTTGACTCCGAGCATGTCACCGTCGAAATCGACACCGTATTCGAGCAATTGGTGTCGGTGTTGTCGCAGATCGAACCCGAGAAGCTCAATGAGACCCTTGGCGCCCTCGCGCAAGCGTTCAGCGGCCGCGGTGACAAACTCGGACACACCTTGGCCGATCTGGACACCCTGTTGACCAAAATCGACCCGAGCCTGACCTCCCTGAGCCACGAACTCTCGGTGGCCCCACAGGTGCTCAACGCCTACGCCGACGCGGCCCCCGACCTGGTCAAGACAACGCAAAATGCGACCCGGCTGAGCGACACCGTGGTCGACCGGCAGCGTGATCTGGACACCGCGCTCATCAGCGCGATCGCGCTGGCCGACATCGGAAACGACGTCCTGGCCGGCAACGCGCAGGCGTTCACTGCCGTCCTTCACCTGCTGGTCCCCACCACGAACCTGACCAACAAATACAACCAGGCCATCACCTGCGCCCTGGCTGGCCTCAAGCCGCTGGCCACCGGTCCGCCCCTGCCCGTGCCGGGTGTCCTTTTGCTGGATTCATTTCTGCTGGGCACCGAACGCTACCGTTACCCGCAGAACCTCCCCAAGGTCGCGGCGACGGGCGGTCCGCAATGCATGGGACTACCGGACGTGGGCTTCGGGCACCGCCCGCCCTACCTGGTCACCGACATTGATGCCAACCAGGCGCAGTACGGAAATCAGGGAATCCTGTTGAACTCCAATCGCCTTAAGCAATGGCTGTTCGGACCGATCGACGGGCCGCCGCGCAACACCCCACAGATCGGGATGCCGGGATGACGGGCTCGGTTGGGACGACCGTCAAGTTGGGGGTGTTCGCGGTGGTGACCATTGTGCTGACGGCCGCCCTGTTCGCCATCCTCGGGCAGTACCGCACAGGTTCGACATATGGCTATTCCGCGGTGTTCAGCGACGCCTCCAGCCTGAAGACCGGTGATTCGGTGCGTGCCGCCGGGATCCGGGTCGGCACAGTCAACAATGTTGCGCTGCAATCGAATAACGCGGTGCTGGTGAGTTTCGACGCGAACCGCGAGGTCAGGCTCACTACCAGCACGCGGGTCGCCGTGCGTTACCTCAACCTGGTCGGGGATCGCTACCTTGACCTGCTCGACGCGCCCGGTTCCGCCGGGATCCAGCCGCCCGGCTCGCGGATTCCGATAAGCCGCACCGAGCCGGCGCTGGATCTCGATTTGTTGTTGGGTGGGCTCAAACCGGTGATTCAGGGCCTTAACCCTCAATCGGTGAACGCGCTGACCAACTCATTGATCCAGATTCTGCAAGGCAGCAGCGGCGATGTGGAGTCGTTGTTCACCAAGACCGCATCGTTCTCCAACGCCCTGGCCGACAACGGGCAAGTGGTGCAGCGATTGATCGACAATCTCAACGAGGTGGTCGCCACGGTGGCCAAGGACGGCAGCAAATTCTCGGCGACGGTCGAGCGC
>NZ_LZKD01000245.1:0-667 GCF_001668695.1 Mycobacterium sp. E2497 | reverse complement strand
ATCACTGCGCAGGTGTGCCAATACGGCAATGGCGCTCCGGCCACCGCGACAATTCTGGACAAGATGTCGGAGAAGATCCCGGGATAGAGCTTTTCACGACTCCTGCCTGGCCCGGGGCCGCACAATGTTCTCTGCGTTACGGCTTCGGGGCCGGTGCGCGATGCGGGCTATCCGGGGTGCTCAGCGGTTGGCTGCCCGAAAAACCGCTGACGACTCCAGGGCTATCGGGCGTGCCCATCGGTTGGGCGCCAGACAGGGCGCTGACGGCTTCGGGACTAGCGGGCGTGACCATCGCTTGGCCGCCCGAGGGCGAGCTGACAGCTGCGGGACTATCGGGTGTGGCCAGCGGTTCTCCGCCCCAGCCGGGGTCGCAACGCGCGACCTGCGGACATGGAAGAGACGGATCGGAGCGCGCGACCGTGTCGCCCAGGCCGCCGGATACCGCGGTGAGCGCTCCGGCGATCGCTGCTCCTGCGGCCAAACGTGTCAATTTCGACATGAGTGAGATTCCAATCGAGCTGAAACAATAAGGGTGAGGTCCTAAAAGTCAACAAGGTACGGTTGTTAAAACCTCAGCAGTCCTGTCATGGTACTCCTCCCGGATCCTGCACAAAGTATTCCGATTCTCCCGGGTCTATCCGGGGATCTTCTCCGACATATTGTCCAG
>NZ_LZKD01000244.1:0-32127 GCF_001668695.1 Mycobacterium sp. E2497 | reverse complement strand
GGCGCCGATGGCGATCAGCGCGCCCCGCTCGTGCGCCGCCGCAACCAACGCCGACCAGTCGGTGATCCGGCCGCTGGCGCCGGGCAGCTGGGTGATGACGCCGAAGAATTCGCCGTCGGGCAGGCCGTCCCGCAGGTCGGCGGTGACGATCTCGATGCCCAGCGGCCGGGCCCGCGTGGCCAGCACGGCAGCCGTCTGGGCGAACAGGTCGGCGTCGACGGCGAGCCGGTTCGAGGTGCCACGGGTCGCGCGGTGCATCAGCGTCATGGCCTCGGCGGCCGCGGTGCCCTCATCGAGCATCGACGCGTTGGCGACCTCCAGCCCGGTCAGGTCGGCCACCATGGTCTGGAAATTCAGCAGCGCCTCCAGCCGGCCCTGGCTGATCTCGGGCTGATACGGCGTGTAGGCGGTGTACCACGCCGGGTTCTCCAGGATGTTGCGCACCAGCACCGGCGGGGTGAGCGTGTCGTAGTAGCCCTGCCCGATCATCGACACGGCCACCGTGTTGGCCTCGGCCAGCGCCCGGAGCTCTGCCAGGGCCTCCGTTTCGGTGACGGCCGGCGGCAACTCGTCCAGGCCCGGCGCCACGCCGCTGTCGGTCAGCCTGTCGAGGATGCCCGCGGGGACGGCCTTGGCGGCAAGTTGGTCGAGCGAATCGACTCCGATGACGCGCAGCATGGCCGCGACGGCCTGGGCGTCCGGGCCTATGTGGCGGGCTGCGAAGGTGGTGTGGTCCGGCACGGGCGGTCTCCTGAAGTGGCGGCAGAGGCAGAGGACTAGCGGCCCTCTCCCTCTGTCTTCACCCGTTCGCCGGGCGCCTGAGAGATTCGGCGCCCGTTGGTGTCTGAGCGCCTTTCCCCATCGGCGGGTGCCGGACCCCCGGGGGGTCGGCACCGCTTTCCAGAGGCATCGTTTACCCGCGCGGTCCGGGTGCCTGAGAGGTTAGCGGAGAGGTGTTGCTCCTTCGGCGTCCGTGACTGGCCGCCACGGAACTCTCCCGCACGAGTGCGATGCGGGACCCAGTTTACCTGTCCGGGTCACGCGGATGCGTTCAGCCGATCTTGCGGTCGCGGTGCTTGCGCCGGGAGGCCAGCTCGTCCTCGGGCGCGGCGATCGACTCGCCGCCATCGGCCCGCTCCCCGGGGAAGTCGGCGATCACGCCGGTCAGCTCGCGCATGGCGCCGGATACGGCAATGCCGAACACGCCCTGCCCGCCCTGCAGCAGGTCGACGACCTCTTCGGCCGACGTGCATTCGTAAACCGTGGTGCCGTCGGAGAACAACGTGATGTTGGCCAGGTCCTGCACCCCGCGCTGGCGCAGATGATCGACCGCAACCCTGATGTTGTGCAGCGAGATCCCGGTGTCGAGCAGCCGCTTGACGATCTTGAGGACCAGGATGTCCTTGAACGAGTACAGCCGCTGGCTGCCCGAGCCCGCCGCGCTGCGGATGGACGGCACCACCAGCGAGGTGCGCGCCCAATAGTCCAGCTGGCGGTAGGTGATTCCGGCGATCTGGCAGGCGCTGGGCCCGCGGTATCCGACCAGCTCGTCGGGCACCGAGTCGTCGGGAAACAGCCCGGGCTGAACGGGCGCTTCCGGCACGGCGGTCGGGTGGTCAGCTAGGTCCAGCTGTTCTTGGCGTGGCTGCTCGCTCACGGTGCTTCCTCTCGCCGATCGCGCTTTCGTTTCCAGCTGCGTCACTGGCTGCGTCGCAGCCACGTTTGCTCAGGCCCGAGTGCTAGAGAGCTTACGCGCTTCGATAGCTACCGCGCCCGTTTAAGTCGTGATCAAAGTATGGCCGCCGCCGGGCCAAGTGAGGGCGCTATCCGCCAGGCGTGTCGACATCCCGGCGCTAGTTGAGACAGATCCGTGATGTCGATGTCCAGGGTAGTACGCGCACCGCGGCCACCCAAACCGCGCGCAAATCGGCCGCGAATCACCCCGAATCGCCTACGTGGCCTTGAAATCGTCGGGAGACACGCTGTCGAGAAACTCCTTGAACTTCTCCACCTCGTCCTCGCGGACGGCGGTGCCGCCCTCTTCGTCGGTCTCGTCGGGGATGAGCAGGCCGGCCTGGGCCAGCACGGCCTCCTCGACGTAGATCGGAACGCCGACACGCAACGCGATCGCCACCGAATCCGAGGGTCGCGCCGACACGGTGATGTTGCGATCGAAGACCAGGTCGGCGTAGAACGTGCCCTCTTGGAGGTCGACGATCCGCACCTCTTTCAGCGAATGGCCAAGCGCCGCAATAACATCCCTGATCAGATCGTGTGTCAGCGGGCGGGGCGGCTCGACCCCCTGCTGTTCGAGCGCGATCGCGGCAGCCTCCGATTGGCCGATCCAGATCGGCAGGTAACGGTCGCCGTCGGTCTCGCGCAGTAACAGGACCGGCTGGTTCTGCGGCTGCTCCACGCGAATGCCGACAACACGAACTTCGCCCATTTGTGTCTGCCCTCCGCATATGCTGCCGTGTCGGTTCTTGGCGCAACGACGACGCCGAATTCTCGCTATGCCGCCGAAAACCAAGCTATCGACGAAGTCTAGTCCTCAGCGATGAAGAACGTCGCGAACGGCGGATTTGATCAGCGACGTGTGCAAGGTGATGGCCAACGCCGCGACCTCCCGAGCCAGATCGTCGGCGCGGTCACGGGCGCCGGCCTTATCGGCTTTGACTACCGGCCCGGCGATTTGGGCGATCAGGTCCGATTGCCGGTCGGCTGCCGAGCGGAAAGCGCGCAGATGCCGCGGCTCCACGCCGTACTCGGACAGCGCCCGCGCGCATTGCAGGATGACGACGGCGTGTTCGTCGAAGAAGCCGCCCGGGCCGGTGGTGATCACCCCCGCCTTCAGCAGCGCCGTCAACAGGTCGTCGCCCACCCCGGAGCGCTCCAGCAGGTCTTCACGGCTCAGCCGAATGCTCGAAGGCGCCACCGCGGCCGTGTCGGACCCGGGCAGGTCGCCCGCCTCGGCATCGGCCTCCCCGACTCCCGCCACGGACACCAGGCGCGGCGCGGCGTACGGGGATCCGAAGGGCGGCAGCTCGCCGTCGGGCTGGGCGTCCAATTGCGCCCGGATGACCTTGAGCGGTAGGTAGTGATCGCGCTGCGCGGTCAGGATGAAACGCAACCGGGCGCAGTCGTATGCGGTGAATCTCCGATAGCCAGACGCGGCGCGCTGCGGCGTCACCAGTCCCTCGGCCTCCAAGAACCGAATCTTGGAGATCGTGACATCGGGAAAGTCCGGTCTCAACAATTCCAGGACCGTCCCGATCGACATCCCGGCCAGCGCCGGGCTATCGGGCGCGCTCACTAGCCTCCGGATCCTCCGTCCTCACCCTGCTTGGGCCCGGTCAAAAACACCAAGCGGAACTTGCCGATCTGCACCTCGTCGCCGTTGGCGAGCACCGCCGAGTCCACGGGCTCCCGGTTGACGTACGTGCCGTTAAGGCTACCGACATCGACCACGTTGAATTCGTTGTTTTCCAACCTGAATTCGGCGTGGCGTCGGCTGACGGTGACGTCGTCGAGGAAGATGTCGCTGTCGGGGTGCCGACCGGCCGACGTGATGGGCTGGTCGAGCAAGAAGCGCGACCCGGCGTTTGGTCCCCGCTTGACGACCAGCAGTGCCGAGCCCGCCGGGAGGCCTTCCACCCCGGATACCGCACTCTCGGTGCCCGCCTGCGCGGGGGCGTCCAGTTCGTTGAGGAAGTCGGCGCGGAAGACCGAGGTCGTTTCCACCGTGACTTCGTCAGAGGTCTGGTCGTTGTCCATGTCCGTCACGCGCTGCTCCTCACTGGCCGCTGTGGCGTTGTCTGACCGGGCCGCTCGGCCGGCTGCTCACTAGGTTTGTTCGCCCGGTACTGCCGATTACCGAGACCGGGGCCTTCAAGTGTCGATGTGTCGACGGTACCGCGCATAGGTCTGCAATGTGCCCCCCACCCGACGATCGGAAGACCGATTTCCCGCCTTTCCCCCGCCGGCCCGCCGCGCCGCTCGCGTCGCCGCGCGGGGCTGGCAGGCACCTTAGCAACCGTCATTCGGTCAACGTTCCGCGGTAGGCCTCGGCGTCCAGCAGCGACGAAATGGCCGACTCCAATGCGGCGGTGTCGGCCACCTGGACGTCCACCAGCCACCCGGCCCCGTACGGGTCGGAGTTGACCAGCTGCGGACTGCCCTCCAGGTCGGCGTTCACCGCGGACACCGTGCCCGATACCGGGGCGTACAGATCCGACACCGATTTCGTCGACTCGACCTCACCGAACGACTCACCCGCGGTCAGTTCGGTGCCGACCTCGGGCAGCTGAACGAAGACCACGTCGCCCAGCGCCGACTGGGCGAAGTCGGTGATCCCGACCCGCGCCGTGTCCTGACCGCTTCGGCGAACCCACTCGTGTTCGGCGGTGTAGTGCAGGTCGGGTGGGATGTCGCTCACGAGTAGTCCTGTTCTGTTGGCGAATTGCTCACTTGACGGGCTGAGCGTATTGGTGCGGTTTTGGTTGTCGCAAGGTGGTCACGTCCACCCGGTCGGCCTGCCGGACCGACATCCGCGCGCCGACACGCTTGATGCTGTCCTCGGCGCCGCCCGGTATGTTCATCGCCGCGGCCAGGGTGGGTGGATCCCCAATCGCCAGAATTGAATACGGCGGCGACAGCGTCTTGTTGTCGACGGTCAGCGAGCCAGGCATACCCACTACCCAGGTATCGACACCTACCCGCACCGACTGATGCGCGTCGTTGACCTCGATGGCCTCCGCGCCGGCGGCACGCAGTTCGTTGATGACGTCGAGCATGACCTCCGGGGCGACGCCGGGCCCGGGATCGTCGATCGTGATGGTGACGCCCGGCCCGGTGGCCCCCACGGCACCGGCCAAGATGGACAGCGCCGCCAGCCTGGCCTGCGCGGCCGCAATGGCGGCCTGGTCGTTGTTGCCGGACGCCTGCAGGGAATTCAGCGTGTTCTGCAATTCGCTGACTTCGGCGTTGAGGGTGGCCTCCCGCTGCCGCAACGAATCCAGCAACACCAGCAAGTCCGCCGGGCGCGCCGTGTCCAGCGAATCGCCCGACTCGTTCTGGCGGACCTGCGTGACGATGGCGATGCCCAACAGCAGGCACAACATGACCGCCAACGTTCCGAACGCCATCCGCGAGCGGCCGCCGCGGAAAAGCCCTGAAAATCCGGTGCGGCGCACCGGCCCGATCTCCGGGCGGGGGCTCTTCGTCGGCAGTTCGTGACGTCCGTGCTGGGTGCGGCCCGCTGCTTCAGGTGTTTCGGCGGCGTCGTCTGCCGGGTCCTGGCTCACGCCGGCCTCATCCCCGTCATGGCGCCACTCCTTTCCCCCGCGATCGGGTGGGGGTCCCTCCTTCTGGGGGCGTACCCCCACGTCGCTTCTCTCTGCATCGTCGTCGGCTCGGTCACGCCCCGAACAGCCGGCGCCGCAGCGCCGCGGCGTTGCCGAAGATGCGGATTCCCAACACCACGATGATGGCCGTGGACAACTGCGTGCCGACTCCGAGTTGGTCGCCGACGTACACGATCAGGGCTGCCACGAAAACGTTGAAAACGAACGAGATCACGAAGACTTTGGGATCGAAGATCCGCTCCAGATAGGCGCGCAACCCGCCGAACACCGCGTCGAGCGCCGCGACCACCGCGATGGGCAGGTACGGCTGGACGACCTCGGGCACGGCGGGGTGGAAAACCAGGCCGAGCACGATGCCGATCGCCAGCGCCGCGATACCGATCATGCTCGATGTCCCATCCGCGACTCGCACAGGGGGTGCTGGCTGCCGAGGACTATTCTCACTGTGGCCCAATCTGTTTGGCGAACTTGACATCCCGGATCGATCCGGCGGGAAGCGTCATCCCGTCGGCGGTGTCGACCGTGACGACGACACTGTAGGAGGCCTCGAGCAGCTTGAGGCGCTGCCTGCCGGAGCTTTGGTCGAAGACGTCCCGCATCGCCCGTGGCGGTCCCACCGCCAGGATCGTGTATGGGCTGCTGGTGGGGTTGTTGTCGACCAGGATTGCCCCGCCGGCCTGCCGGATGGTCGCGTCGGGCCCGATGCGCACGCCCCCGACCGAAATCGCCTCGGCGCCGCTGGCCCACAACGAGTTGACCACCAGCTGCAGATCCCGATCCAGGATGATCTGCCTGCTGCCGCTGATTCGCTGCTTGGACACGTCGGAAAGGTTCGGGCCGGCGCCCGGATCGGTCACGGTCACCTTGAGGCCCGGGCCGATCACCGCCGTGCTGGCCGCCGCCAGCCCCAGCGCATCGAGGCGGGCCAGCAGGCGCTGCCCTTCGGCGTCGTCGGCCAGCGCGCGGCGCTGCACGTTGTCCACTCGCGACGACAGCTCGCTGCGCCGCTGGGCCAGTTTTGCCGCCGAATTCTCCGCCGAACGCACATTGCCCAGCAGCAGCTGTTGCGCGGAGCGCACGCCGGGGGCGACCGAGCGGGCCTGCACGACCGCCGCGGCGAAGACGGTGGCGATCAACAGCGCCGCCAATGCCTGCCACAGCCAGCTCGCGGCGCGCTGACGCGCCCCGCCATGGTGGTCGGCGGCGCCGCGCTTGTCGGCGGCCGCGGCGTAACCGGGATCCAGGTGTTCGGACAGCAGGGCGCGCAACAGGGAGGGCACCGGGATCAGCTGCGGCCGCGAGGCCACATGCGCGCTGCGGCCGGCGTTCGGGTCGTAGCCGCCGAGCAGGCGGTCACCGTCAGCCACTTTCGACCGCCCTGGGCGCGGCGGGCCGGCGGGGGCCGTGTCTGAGCCGGGGCATCCGGCGCACCACCAACGTCATCTGCACCACGTACAGCGCGAACGACCAGAGGTAGGCGTACATGCCCCAGATCAGGAACGCCCAGCCGCAGGCCCCGACCACCCGGCTCCACAGCGCGTCCCACGTCCCGAGCAGCACGAGCGGAAAACCGGACATCAACGCGAACGTGGCGGCCTTCCCGATGTAGGTCACCGGCAGCGCGGACAGGCCGCGGCTCCACAGCAGCGGCAGCGTCGCGGCCAGCAACCCATCGCGCGCCAGCAGGATGGCGACAAACCACCACGGCACGATCCCGCTCCACGCCATCACGACGGGAACGCCGACCATGTACAGGCGGTCGACCGCCGGGTCGAGCAGGACACCCAGCCGCGATGACTGGTCGAGCAGCCGGGCGATCTTGCCGTCGGCCCAGTCGGACGCGCCGCTGAACATCAGGATCCCGACCGCCCAGCCGTTGGCGTGCGCGACCAGCAGGGCGTAGGCGAAGACACCGATGAGCACCAGGCGAATGGCGCTCAGCGCGTTGGGCACCGTCAGCACCCGGTTGGGCGGAAGCGCCGGCTCCATAAGCCGTGACCTTAGTCGAATGCCGACTGGACGGCTGGACGCACACTCGGCGCCCGAGCCACCCTCCGGACTAGCGGAAGACGCCGGGCAGGCTCAGCGTCGACAGCGTGTCATCCGACAGCGGGTTGTCGTTGACCATGTAGGTCCACGTCGACGTCGGCCGGGCCAGCTTGGAAAGATCCAGCCCCTGTTCCTCTTCCAGGACGTTGGCGGTCTCGAATGTCTGCTGCGCGGCCTCGATCGCGTCGGCGGCCAGCGACGCGAACGCGTCGACCGCCAACCGGTGGAACTCGTCCAGCGGGTTCTGCCGCCCCAGTGCCCGCAGGTGGATGCTCTCCCGGATGTCGGCCAGGTACGCCAGGTGGTCGGCCCAGCCGCGGTCGAGGTGATACAGCATGATCTGCCTGCAGATGGTCTCGAGCCGATCTTCGGGGATGTCCCCAGCCAGCTCCTTGTACCGCTTGGGCGCCAGTTCGGCGAGCTCCTCGCGCGCGGTTGGGGTGCGCAGCAACGTGTTTCGCCGATCGACGATGATGGCGCGCTGTTGGGCGATGAGCTGGTTGTAGCGCCAGGTGTTGGCGTGCACGTCCAGCATCCGGCCCTCGGCGACGCGCTGGGCGTGGTCGAGCAGCCCGGCCGCCTTGGGGCTGACGATCCGGCCATCCTCGTCGGTCTCCATGGGCAGCTTGTTGTGGTCGAGGTTGGCCGCCACGACGTCGTCTTCCCAACTCGAGAAGAACACCGACGACCCCGGGTCGCCCTGGCGACCGGCGCGCCCGCGCAACTGGTTGTCCAGTCGCTCGGTGTGGTGCCGGCCGGTACCCACCACGTGCAGCCCGCCGAGCTCGGCGACCCTGTCGTGGTCGGCCTCGTCGGAGCCCCCGAGCCGGATGTCGGTGCCCCGCCCCGCCATCTGGGTCGACACGGTGACCACACCGAACTTGCCGGCCTCGGCGATGACCTCGGCCTCCTCAGCGTCGTTCTTCGCGTTGAGCACCACCGCGGGCACGCCGCGGCGCAGCAGCCGCTCGTGCAGTTCCTCCGATTCGGCCACGTCGCGGGTGCCGACCAGCACCGGCTGCCCGGTCTCGTGCACCTCGGCGATGTGCGCGACGATCGCGTCGTTCTTGGCCGCGGCCGTGATGTAGACGCGGTCGGACTCGTCCTCGCGAACGTTGGGCTCATTCGGCGGGATTGGGGACACGCCGAGCTTGTAGAACTGGCGCAGCTGTTCTCCGGCGGCCAGCGCGGTGCCGGTCATGCCGCACACGGTTTCGTAGCGGTTGATCAGCGCCTGCACCGTGATCGTGTCGAGCACTTCGCCGGTTTCGGTGGTCTCGATCCCCTCCTTCGCCTCGACGGCGGCCTGCAGGCCGTCCGGCCAGCGCTGCAGTTGGGCGATCCGGCCGCGGGCGGCGTTGATCAGGTGCACCGCGTCGTCCCGGACGATGTAGTGCACGTCGCGCTGCAACAGCACGTGCGCGTGCAGGGCGACGTTCACCTCCGTCAGGGTCGTGCCGACGTGCTCCTCGGAGTAGAGGTCGATGCCGCCGAGCGCCTTCTCCACTTTGCGGGCGCCGACGTCGGTCAAATGGACGTTGCGGCTGTCGGAGTCGGTGTCGTAGTCGGTCCCGGCCTCCAACTCGCCGACCAGCTTGATGATCTCCAGCCGTGGCGTCTCCCGGTGCGTCGTGCCCGCCAGCACCAGCGGCACCAACGCCTCGTCGACCAGCACCGAGTCGGCCTCGTCGATCAGCGCCACGTCGGGATTGGGCGACACCAGGTCGTCGACGTCGACCACGAGTTGGTCGCGCAGCACGTCGAAGCCGATCTCGTTGACCGAGGCGTAGGTGACGTCGCAGCCGTAGGCGGCGCGGCGCTCCTCGCTGGTCGATTCGGCGGTGATCCAACCGACCGTCAACCCCATCGCCTCGATCAGCGGGCCCATCCACTCCGCGTCGCGGCGGGCCAGGTAGTCGTTGATGGTCACCACGTGGACGTGCCGCCCGGCCAGCGCGTAGCCGGCCGCCGCGATCGCCCCCGAGAGCGTCTTGCCCTCACCGGTGGCCATTTCGATGACGTCGCCCGCGAGCATGCGCAGCGCCCCGAGCAGCTGCACGTCGAACGGACGTAGGGCCGTCGATCGCTCGGCCGCCTCCCGGGCGATGGCGAGGAACTGCGGGATGTCCTCGGACTCGGCGAGGTCGTCGAGGTTGAGCAGCCCGGCGGCCTTGCGCAGCTGCTCGTCGGTGAGGCCTGCGGCTTCCTCGTCGTATTCGGACGAGTCGGTGACCTGGCCGAGGGATCGGCTGCGGTTCTTCTCGGTGCTGGCGCCGAGCAGTCGCCAAAAACGGCTGCTCAGGCGGCCGGGTTGTGGGCGGGTGGTCTTTGGCACAGGTCAACGGTACGCGACCCGCCAGCGTGCGTGTCCGTCCGCGACACGCGGTTCACGCCAGGTTGGAGCGGCGGGGATACGCCACGTTGGGGTCGGTGAGGACGTTGACGACGGCGGGCAGGCCGCTGCCGAAGGCGCGTTCCAGCGCGGGCCGCAGCTCGGCCGGGGCGGAGACCAGCTCGCCGTGGCCGCCGAGGGCGCGCACCACCTCGTCGTAGCGGGTTCCCGGGCGCAGTTCGGCCACCACCGAATAGCCGTACAACGCCTCCATCGGGTGCTTCTCCAGCCCCCAGATTCCGTTGTTGCCGATCACCGAGACGACGGGCACGTTGTGCCGTACCAGGGTGTCCCACTCCATGCCACTGAAGCCGAACGCGCCGTCACCCTGCAGCAGGACGACCTGACGGTCCGGCCGGGCCAGCTTGGCGGCCAGGGCGTAGCCGGGGCCCGAGCCGAGGCACCCGAAGGGGCCGCTGTCCAGCCAGCAGCCGGGTAGGTAGCTGTCGATCACCCGTCCGGCGTAGGAGCCGAAATCGCCCCCGTCGATGACGACGATGGCGTCGCGGTCCAGCATCGGGGCGAGCTCCGCGTACACCCGCATGGGATGCAGCGGGATGCGATCGTCGGCGAGCTCCGTCTTCTCCTTGCCGCGCGCCGCGGTCTCGGCCGTCCGTAGCTCGTCGATCCAGCCCCGGTGATCGGTCCCGCCGCCGGCGGCCAGTGCCGCCAGCGTCGACAGCAGGTCCCCGTAGAGCTCGGCTTCGACCGGCCGGGGATGTTTGCGCTCGGGTTCGGCCCGGTCCACCACGATGAGCCGGGTTTGCGGCCCGAACACGGCGCCGAAGCCGAGCCGGAAGTCCATGGGCACCCCGACGATCAGCGCAACATCGGCCTCGCCCAACGCTTTTCCGCGCACCCGGGAGAACGCCAGCGGATGATCGGCGGGCACCGCGCCGCGGGCCATCCCGTTCATCAACACCGGGATCTGCAGTTCCTCGGCGAGACGCAGGAGGGCCGCCTCCCCGCGTCCCCACCAGACGTTGGTGCCGGCCATGATCACCGGCCGCTTCGCCGTGGACAGCAGACCGGCGGCGCGGCCGAGCGAGTCGCCGTCGGGGGGCGGCCCCGGCGGCAGGTCGGCGAGGGCGCCGGGGCCGCCGTGATCCTCGGACATCGAAAACACGTGGTCCATGGGGAAGTCGACGAAGCCGACGCCCGACGGGGCGCCGACCGCCGCCCGCAACGCCTCGTCGACGAGCCGCCCCGCATCCTCGGCCGACTGCGCCGTGGCGGCGAAGCGGGCCAGCGGCGCCACGAACGGCACGTGGTCGATCTCCTGCAGCGAGCCCATGCCCCACCGCCCCGCGGGCGCTCGCCCGCCCAGCACGACGAGCGGCGACTGGTTCTGCTGCGCGGCCGCCATCGCGCTCATCCCGTTGGTGACGCCCGGCCCGGCGGTGAGCGCGGCGACACCGGGAACCCGCGTCACTTTCGACCAGCCCTCGGCGGCGAAGGCCGCGGTCTGCTCATGCCGGGTGTCGATCAGCCGCACGCCCTCCGCTCGGCAGCCGTCGTAGAGCGAGAACAGGTGGCCGCCGGACAACGTGAACACGGTGTCGACACCGCTGGCCCGCAGGCGCCGCGCGATGAGCCGGCCGGCGTGCAATGTTTGAGTGGGGATGGCGTCGGTGCTCATAACCGCAGCCTATCCAGATCCTTCGGGTACCTTCGCCGGAGGATTTCAAGTTCCAGCAGAGTCCATCAGCGCGACCGTGAGGAGACAGCGACCATGGGCCCAAAGCCGTTCAAGCCCTCGATCGACTGGTCGACGGCCACCATCGATTCCTTGCGGTGGGTGGCCATCGCATGGCTCGTCAGCGCGGTGGTGCTCTTCATCGTGCTGGTCGCCTTCAGGTACCTCACGCCGTGGGGCCGGCAGTTCTGGCGGATCACCCGCGGGTACTTCGTCGGGGCCCACAGCGTGCGCGTGTGGCTGATGCTGGGCGTGCTGTTGCTGTCGGTACTCCTGTCGGTGCGGCTCATGGTGTTGCTCAGCTACCAGGGCAACGACCTGTACACCGCGGTTCAGAAGGCGGTGCAGGGTCTCGCCGCCGACGACGACGCGGTCAAACAGTCCGGGATTCACGGCTTCTGGATGTCGATCGCGATCTTCAGCGTGCTGGCGGTCCTGTACGTCGTCCGGTTCATGATCGACATCTACCTGACGCAGCGGTTCATCATCGCCTGGCGCATGTGGCTGACGGCGAATCTCACCGACGACTGGCTCGCCGGGCGGGCCTACTACCGCGACCTGTTCATCGACCACACCATCGACAACCCCGACCAGCGCATCCAGCAGGACATCGACATCTTCACCGCCAATGCGGGCGGCACCCCGAACATCCCGTCCAACGGCACCGGCAGCACCTTGCTGTTCGGGGCCGTCAACGCCGTGGCCTCGGTGATTTCCTTCGCCGCGATTCTGTGGAACCTGTCGGGAAATCTCACCGTGCTCGGCGTTGACCTGCCACGCGCGATGTTCTGGACGGTGCTGGTTTACGTGCTGGTCGCCACGGTGGTGGCGATCTGGTTGGGCCATCCCCTGATTCGGCTCAGCTTCGACAACGAGAGGCTCAACGCCGCGTTCCGGTACGCCCTGGTGCGATTGCGTGACGCTGCGGAGGCCGTGGGTTTCTACCGCGGCGAGCGCGTGGAGCGGACGCAGCTGTGGCGGCGCTTCACCCCGATCATCGACAACTACCGCAAGTTCGTCCGCCGAACCATCATCTTCAACGGATGGAACTGGTCGGTCTCGCAGGCGATTGTGCCGTTGCCGTGGGTGATTCAGGCGCCGCGGCTGTTCGCCGGCCGGATCGATTTCGGCGACGTGGGTCAAAGCGCGACGGCCTTTGGCAATATTCAGGATTCGCTGTCGTTCTTCCGCAACAACTACGACGCCTTCGCCGCCTTCCGGGCGTCGATCATCCGGTTGCACGGCCTCGTCGATGCCAACGAGAAGGGGCGCGCGCTGCCGACCATACTGGTCAAGCCGAGCGAAGAGACCGCCGTCGAGCTTCGCGACCTCGAGGTGCGCACCCCGGCCGGTGACCGGCTGATCGACCCGCTGGATGTGCAACTCGCCGAAGGGGATTCGCTGGTGATCACCGGTCGCTCCGGCGCCGGCAAGACCACGCTGCTGCGCAGTCTGGCGGAGTTGTGGCCGTATGCCTCCGGCACCCTGTGCCGCCCGGACGGCGACAACGCGACGATGTTCCTGTCGCAGTTGCCCTACGTGCCGCTGGGCAGCCTGCGCACCGTGGTCTGCTACCCGAATTCCCCGGACGGCATCTCCGATGACGAACTGCGGGAGGTACTCACCAAAGTCGCCCTGGCGCCACTGCTCGACCGGCTCGACGAAGAGCGGGACTGGGCCAAGGTGCTTTCACCCGGCGAGCAGCAACGTGTCGCCTTCGCGCGCATCCTGCTGACCAAACCCAAGGCGGTATTCCTCGACGAGGCCACCTCGGCGCTCGACGAGGGGCTGGAATTCGCGCTGTACCAACTCCTGCGGACCGAATTGCCGGACTGCGTGGTGGTCAGCGTCAGTCATCGGCCCACGGTCGAACAACACCACGAACAAGAGCTGCAGTTGCTCGGCGGCGGCCCGTGGCGGCTGGGCCCCGTGGAGGAAAAGAAGGAACCCGCCCCGGTCTAACAGCTGCCGGCCGCGTGCGCTCCGGCGCCGGGTCGTCACGCGCCTACGCGCCCCCGGCCCTGCCGGCCGCGTGCGCTCCGGCGCGGCGGCCGAAGAACGATCCCTCCCCCAGCTGCGTCCCGCTGGCGTAGCCCTTGCCGTCCTGGGCGATGTTCGACGCGCAGGCCCCGGCCGCATACAAGCCCGGCACCACAGCACCGTCCTGACGCAACACCTCGCCATCCACGGACGTGGCGAGCCCACCAATGGTGAAACCGGCGTACATCGCCTTCCCCAGTGACATGTCGAACGCGCCCCAGGGCCCCTGGTCTTGCGCGGCAAGGAATTCGGGCTGTTTGTGGAAGTCGGGGTCCTCGCCGCGGGCGGCGTTGGCGTTGTAACGGTCCAGCGTCGCTACCAGGTTGCCCTCCGGAATGCCAAGCGCGGCTTCCATTTCCGCGACGGTCTCCCATCCGTCGATCAGCGGGACCAGCGGCATCTTGGGGTGCTCCAGGTGCGCCTCGTCGACGATGAGGAACGCCGCGCTGTCCGGCTGGTCCATGATGAACCCGGAAGTCCTCGAGTGGTACGAGTCCTCGGCGACGAAGCGCCGTCCGAGCTTGTTGACGATGATTCCCGTCAACAGGATCGACGGCGGGTAAGGCGGGGCCGTGATGAAGATCTGGTCCATGTGTTCGGTGGCGCCGCCCGCCGAGACGCCCATGCGGATGCCCAGGCCGTCGTCGTAGGTATTGCCCAGCACGAACGGTTTCTCGGCCAGCTTCGGGGTGTACTCGGCCACCATCTCGGGGTTCATCACGAACCCGCCCGCAGCGATGATCACCGACTTTGCCTTGACCGCACCGGTTTCGGAGAACTGCTTCCACATGACACCGCTCACCGCGCCGGAACCGTCGACGATGAGCTCGGTGGCGCCCGTCTCGTACCGGATCTGCACGCCCAGGCTCGCGGCGCGCTTGAGCAGCAGGTCGATCACCATGCTGGCGCCGCCGGTGTCGCCGGGCACCGGCACCTTGTGGCCGCGCGGCGCCGGCACCGCCTTCTCCAGGAACGGCCACACCTTCTCGTTGCCGGTGAACATCAGGCCCTCGGTGTTGGGCTGAATGACCGCCTTGCCCGGGAAGTAACTGCGCTCGAATTGAAAACCCAACTCTTCCAGCCAGTTGAAATGCTCGACGCTGCCCTCGCAGTAGGCGCGGATCTTGTCGTGGTCGGGTTGGCGGGACACGGCGACCAGGTACTTGTACATCTCCTCGGGCGAGTCGGGGTGACCGGTCGCCTCCTGAACCGCCGTTCCGCCACCGAGGTAGAAGTGGCCCCCGGCAAGCGACGTGGTGCCGCCCGCCGCCGCGGCGCGCTCCAGCACCAGCACCCGCGCCCCGGCCGCCGCAGCACTGACGGCGGCGCATCCGCCCGCGATGCCGAAGCCGACCACGACCACGTCGACGTCATCGGACCACGACGTGACGTCGTCCGCGCTGACCGTTGTCGGTATCTCGGTGCTCATTTGCGCCACTCCTCTTCATCACTGCGTTCTGCATCGTCGCCGGCGCGGCTCACCGCTGCTCCTGTTTGATGTAGTCGTAGAACGCCCTCATCTCGGACGCAATGTAGGCGATCTCCACGAACGGCACCGCCGCCTGCGGCGCCGATACGTAACCGAACTGGATCCCGCCGGGCATCACACCTTGCTGCACCACTTTCGCCCCGAATCGCGCCGACTCTGCCAACGCGGCCTCGAACTGCTCGGGGCTTTCCACCTCCATGCAGATGTGGTGCAGGCCGGGCCCGGATTCGCGCAGAAAGTCACTATAGATGTTCTCGCCACGGACCGGTTGGATCAGCTCCAGCTGCATGTCGCCGAGGTAGCTCAGTGAGATGCTGGCGACGAAATCGGCCGGCTTGCCTTGGTAGCTGCAGGAGTCCGGAGCAAAGTGCACGTCGGGGATCCGGACCCACTTGCGCACGCCTAACATGCCGGTGAGCGCGGTTTCCGTGGCGGCAAGGTCGGTGGTGACCCACGCGATCTGCGTCGGCGATTGAACGGGAAGGGTCATCGTCTCGCAGGATAGTCCAGTGGCTCGGCCCCCAGGAAGGCCCGCGGCAACTTTGCCGTGACGAGCCGCCGCGGTCACACCGGAGCCGGGTGAACATGTTCTATTTCGCGCCCCGCGCAACCGTCAATGTCGGGCCAGCATGTCGACCAGCAGCCGAAGCTGGGCGTCGAAAACCGCCTCCGGGTCGGTCACGGTGTCGGCGCCGTATTGGCCGAACACCTCGAGGCTGATCGCACCCAACACGCCCGCCCAGAGCAGGAAGCACTTAGCGACGACCTCGTCATCGCCGGGAAACCCGAATTCCTGGCGGATCCGGTCGAAGTCCGACGACATGGGTTGGGGCGCAACGGCATCGGTGAGCCGGATGTCGCCGGTGGCAATCCCCGACGCCACGGCGTCGAAGAAAGCGGCCACCACTCTGGTCCCCACGGCGACGGTGCGCTCGGGCGGAGCGTGATACCCGGGCACGGGGCTGCCGTACAGCAGAGCCCAGCGGGCCGGGTGCGCGACGGCCCATCGCCGCGCCGCCCGGGAAATAGCCACGACATCGTCACTCCAGAGGTCCCCGACAGCCTCGCGGGCACGGTCGACGGAGTCGGCAAGGTCCGTATAGGCGTCGACCAGCAGCAGGGTCAGCAGTTCGTCCCGGCTGGACACGTACCGGTACACGGCCGACGACACCATGCCGAGGTCCCGGGCGATCGCGCGCACGGACAACCCGGCCGCGCCGCGGTCGACCAACTGCTGGCGGCCCAGCTGGATGATGCGGACCTCGATTTGCTCCCGCGTTTCCTGGCGTTTGCCCACACGGCCAGTCTGGCACAACCGAGATCACTGCTCTTGCTTTCTGCGCAGGATTGTGGCATCGTGCGCGTTCTGGAGAGCACTGCTCTCTTTTTATTCGCAGAGAGGACACGACATGTCGACGCGATACGAAGAGCCGAACGGTCTCGCGCGGGCCGCCAACGCGGTGATCCGCTGGCTTGCCGAGCTGGGCGTCAGCATCGCCGGGACGCGCGCGCTGCGGGTCCGCGGGCGAAAGAGCGGCAAGCCGCGCTCGGTGGTCATCAACCTGCTCACCGTCGACGGCGTGGATTATCTGGTCTCACCCCGGGGCGACACCCAGTGGGCACGCAACGTCAGAGCCGCGGGCGTGGTCGAGACGGGCCCCCGCTGGCGGAGGCGCCGCGCCCGGGCCAGCGAGGTTGCCGACTCGGCAAAGCCGGAGCTGCTGCGGCGCTATCTGGACCGCTGGTATTGGCAAGTCAAGGACTACGTCGCGGGGCTGACGCCGGACAGCACCGAGGAGCAGTTCCGGGCCGCCGCGCCGACGATCCCGGTGTTCGCCCTCGCGGAGGCCGACGCGACTCGCTGAATGGCCTAGCGGGCGCCCCCGCGCGCCACCCCGAGATCCTCGCGGACCTCTTCGGAGGTGGCCCGCCACGACACCGCCGCCGGGAAGTCACCCCAGACACTGTTGAAGATCCCCACCAACAGCCCGGGACCGGCGCTCGAGGGCAGGTACACCGGGCCACCGGAGTCGCCGTTGTGGCTCTGTACGCCGTGCGACATGGTGAACCAGCCGTTGTTCACGCTTTCCACGGTCCCGCAGGTCTCGCCGGTGCTCACGCCGAAATGGCAGATCGCCTGTCCCGGCGCGAGCGCGGCCGCCGGATTCGAGATCAGTGGACGCCCGCCCGGCAGGACGTTGTTCGCCATCACGCCGTTGTCCAGCACGATCGCCTCGTAGTCGGTGATCAACTGGTCGGTGGCCACCGTCGTACCGCTGGGCGTGTTGTCCCGGAAGGCCGCCAGGCGGCCGATGACCGCGCCGCCCCGGTCGGTGACGACCCCCTCGCCACCCCGGCAGTGCCCCGCGGTGAACGCGATCTTCAGGCCGGGGTCGACGTAGCCCAGCGTGCAGACGCGGTTGCCCTGATGGATCTCCATGCCCGGATAGACCGCGACGGGGTCAGCTTGAGCCGGCGCAGGCGGCACGGATTGCGCGAGCGCGGCGACGGTGACCGACGCGGTGAATGCGCGCATTGCCAGGCGACGCACCATGAACTCCGATCCGTCGGGGCCAAATCTCGACCGATTTGAGATTACGGCGTGACTTTCGGTTACGCAGAAGTCTTCGCGCCGTCGGCCGCCCGCGTTACGGCGTCGCCGCGAGGGGAAGGGCCGCCTCCGGGTGGCCCGCGGTGCGCGGGACCCAGCCCGGTGGGCCGAACACGTAGCCCAACCGATCGCGCAGGCGGGTCGCCGATCGCCAGTCCCGGGCGATCGCGACGTACTCGCGGGTCTGCAGCTTCCAGATGTTGAACGTGTCGACCTGCTTGGTCAGCCCGTAATGCGGGCGGAACAGCTCGGCCTGGAAGCTGCCGAAGAGCCGGTCCCAGATGATGAGGATGCCGCCGTAGTTCTTGTCGAGATAGATCTGGTCCATCCCGTGGTGCACCCGATGGTGGGACGGGGTGTTGAACAGGAATTCGAAGGGCCGTGGCAGCTTGTCGATCCGTTCGGTGTGCACCCAGAACTGGTAGATCAGGCTGATGGAGAAACTGAAGAACACCATCCAGGGCGGAATTCCCAACAGCGGCAAGGGAACCCACATCAGGATCTCGCCGCTGTTGTTCCACTTCTGGCGCAGCGCGGTGGCGAAGTTGAAGTATTCGCTCGAGTGATGAGCCTGGTGCGTCGCCCAGATCAACCGCACCCGGTGCGCGATCCGGTGGTAGGCGTAGTACAGCAGGTCGACACCGAGGAGTGCGATGACCCACGTGTACCACCGGCCCGCCGAGAGTTGCCAGGGCGCCAGATAGGCGTAGATCGCCGCGTAGCCGAACAGGGCCAGGGTCTTCCACGCCGCGGTGGTGCCCACCGAAACCAGTCCCATCGAGATGCTGGCCAGTGAGTCGCGGGTGAGGTACGCGCCCGCGACGGGCCGCCCGTCCTCGGCGATGCTTTTCAGCTTCCGCGCCGCCGTCCATTCCAGCGTCAACAGCAACAAGAAGAAAGGAATGGCGAGCAGCACCGGATCCCGCATCTGCGGGGGCAGCGCCGACACAAAGCCTGAGACCGTACTCACAGGGATAAGACTACGACGAGCGGCGGGACGGCCGGGTTCCCTTGGTCCGGTATGCGGCCCATGCTGAGACCGACATCGACCAAAACTGCAGCAAACGGCGCTAGCCGCGCCCGTCCGATCGTGCTTCGTCGCCTGCGTACCACTGCACCGCCCGTACTCCGGGCTGCAGGGACAGCTCCGCCACCAGCCGCTCCAGCCGGGATGGGGCGTCCCCGTCCATGAGTAGGTGCGCAGTCAACGTGATCTCGTCTTCGCCTGCCTGACCGGTGTGGATTCCGCGCAGCGTGATGTCGTTGCTGCTCGCGTGCTGCACGATCTGGGCGCGTGCGTACTTCTCGTGTTTCGGGCGAGAGATCACCTGCACCAGGTAGGGCCGCAGGCTTTCGTCCTCGTCGCCGGTGTTGTCGCGGTCGATCAGTCGGCCCAGCGGGCGTCCGAGCACGTGGATGCCGATCACCGTCCCGGTGCCGATCAACGCGAAGACCAGGTGGCCGGACGCCGCCAGGACGCCGATCGCGGCCGAACACCACAGGGTGGCGGCGGTGTTGAGGCCCCGGACGTTGACCCCTTCACGCAGGATTACCCCACCGCCGAGGAATCCGATACCGGACACCACGTAGGAGGCGACCCTGGTGGGGCTGGTGTCCGTGGTGGCGGCGGCGTACAGAACGAACAACGTCGCGCCGCCGGCGACCAGCGCGTTCGTGCGCAGGCCGGCTCGCCGCGCCCGCCATTGCCGCTCCAGACCGATGAGGGCGCCGCAGCCCACCCCGACGGCAAGCCGGAGCGCGAAATCGGCGACGCTCAGCGTCTCCACCGGCACTCCCTCCCCCTCGTTCCCGGCCTCGCACGGCCGCTGTAGCCGCAGCTAACCAGGCCCAGGTGAACGGCGGGTGGACCACAACCCAATCAGACGCACGGCGTCCACGCGCGCGAAACCTGCGAGCAACCGGCCGACTGTTGTGGTCGCGCCCAGCTAGCTCTTGTTGAGTTGCTGGGGGCAGTAGTACTTCGCGGCGATCGCCAGAAACGACGTTGCGTGATCGGTGGTGAGTCCGGGGTTTTGGGCTTTGAGTTCGTTGACCATCTGGGGGCCGTACTCGCCGTTGCCCATCGACTCGCACACCGCTTTGGCGAACTGGACGGCCGCGTCGGACGTCTTGTAGGTGATACCCGCGCTGCTCAGCGACGCGAGAAAGCTCGACTCGTCGACGCCACCGGTATCGGGGTCGCCGTACGCGGGCGCGGCGAGCATGATCACGGCGCAACCAACGATCAGCGCCACCAGCAGCCTCATAGCTGGGCATTGTCCCATGTCGAAGTGTTGTGCGCAGCGCGGCATTGAGATCGCTGAAGCCCGTTACCTCTCAAGCTAATTCGACGATCACCGCCGCACGTCAGGCCTTGCTGAGTTGGTGTGGGCAGTAGTACTTCGCCGAGATCATCGCGAAGTTGGATGCCATCTCCATGTCCATCCCGGGATTGTGCGTCTTCACGTCGTGCACCAACTCCAGGCCCGATTCACCGTTGTTGAGGCACGAACACACCGCCCGGCCGGCGCCGACGGCCGCATCCGGGCTGGCGAAGGTGAAGCCGGCCTGATGCAGGGCGGCGAGGAACGCGCCGTCATCACCGTCGGGTTCCGGCGGAGGGCCCGCGTATGCCGGTGCGGCCAGGCCGATCACGAGGGGGACGCCCAGAAGCGCTAGAAGCCGTTTCATTTCCTACCTTCTCTCATGCCGACGGGAAGACGCGTTGACGGCGGGACTCGCCCAGTCGACCGATGAACAACGTTGCCGCCTAACCCAATTGCGCGGCGTCGGGCACGACTTTGGCCTTGTCGCCCTTCTTCAGATGCACCGCGTGGATGCCGGGTTTCTTCGCCAGCTGCTCGAGCAGGGTGTCGAGACCTTCCTGGTCGACGTTGTGGTGCTGCACCGTTTCCGGTTTCTCTGAGATCTGCGCGACCAGACGCTTGAGCTGTTCGGGCGACTGTGGGTCCTTGAGGTCCTTGATCGGCTTCATCCGGTTGCGCACACCGGCACCGACCACGGTGGGTCCCCCGGCGCCGAGCGCGCTTCCCAGCATCCCCGCCATCCCCATGGAACTGAACAGGCCGCCCTCGCCCAGTGCGGCCGCGGGCACCGCCTCCGGCCCGGCGGCCGACAGCGCGGCGGCCACCGTGCGGATGGCCGGCGTGGAGGTGGCCCAGCTGGGCGGAACCGACAGCTTGCCCACCAGGGTGCCGGCGTTGCCCATGCTCGCTATCGGGCTGATCGCGCTGTACAGCGTGCCGCGGCCGAAGCCCAACGCCCCGAGCCCGGCCCCGAGTGCGTCCTTCGGCAGGGCACCGTAGGCGATGGGCGGGGCGAATTTCAGCCACTGCGACAGGGGGAAGTTGATCAGCAGCCCGATGTCGTTGAACTGCGTGGTCAGCCCCAACGGCACCTTGACGGCGTTGTACATGGCCGTATAGAAGCTCGCCCCGCCCGGGACGGTGTTCAACAGGTTCGTCCAGAACGAGTTGTAGTCGGACGCGAGCTGTGCCAACCAGGCCAGCGGACCGGTGTAAGTGCTGGCCGTGCTGCTCGTGCTGGCCGCGGTGCTCACCGTGGACGCGACTTTGCCGGCCGAGCTGCTGGTGGCCTGGCTCACCGCGGCCGCTTGCGTCGTCGCGCTTGCGGCGTTGGTGGTCTGAGGGGGCTCGGTGAACTGCGCCAAGTTGTTGGTGGTCGTCGCTGAGGACGCGAAGTAGGTGTCCATAGCCGTAGCGTCTTGGGCCCACATCTCGCTGTATTCGGCCTCGTTTGCCGCGATGGCGGCAGTGTTTTGGCCGACGACGTTCGTCGCCACCAGCTGCGCCAGCAGAGCGCGATTCTCCGCGATCACAGACGGCGGCACGTGCGCGGCGAACGCGGTCTCGTAGGCGGTCGCCGCCTGGTTGGCCTGGGTCGCGGTCTGCGCGGCTTGGGCCGCGGTTTGCTGCAACCAAGCCGCGTAGGGCGCGGCGGCGGATGTCATCGCGATCGACGCCGGGCCTACCCACGGCCCGGCGGCCAGTGTCGAGATGACCCACGAGTAGGACGTTGCGGTGGACTGCAATTCGGTGGCCAGGTTTTCCCAGGCAGTCGCCGCGGCGACCAGCGACTCCGCTCCCGGCCCGCTGTACATCCGGCCCGAGTTGAACTCCGGCGGAAAGGCTCCGTAAAACATCGTTGTCTCCCCTACTCGGGCGCTTGGGCGGACGGTGCTGGACTGATGTGCGTCGTGGTCATGGCCGTCACTCCTCGATGTAAGGGATCACGATGATGGTGGCCGCGGCGGGGTCTGCCTCGGCGACCGCGCCGCCCAGTGCGCCGCCGGCTGCGGCACCGCCGCCCACCGAGTGGGTCGCGCTGCTGGCGACGGCGCGGCCCAACAGGCTGGACAGACCCATCTGGCTGAACATGCCCTCTTCGCCGGACAGCGTGGCGGCCGGGACGGCCGCCATGTTGGTGGGCAGCACCTGGGCGAGCGTCCGGATCGTCGGGGCGGCTTCGGTCCAGCCCTGGGGCACCGACATGCCGCCGACCAGGGCCGCCTTACCTATGGATCCCGACACCGGCCCCACGGCGGAGCTGAGCATGGGCCGCACGGCGCTGGCACCGTTGGTCAGCGGGGCGAGCGCGCCGGATATCGCCTTCGGCCCCGACAGGTAGGCCGCGGCACTCTGACCATTCTGGCCCCAGGCGTAGGCCTGTCCGAACGACAGGAACGGTCCACCGGGGATGGTGCTCCAGGACTGCGGCGAGTAGACCCCGGTGAAAACCGACCAGAACTCGTTCCAGTTCGTGATGGCACTTGGCACCGTCAGCCCTGACGACGAGGTGGACGTCGTGGTGGCGGTCGTTGCGTTCTGAACCGCAGTCGACGTCGAGCTGGTCAGCTGGGACAGCTGCGCGGCGGTGTTCGAGCTGGACTGCGCACTGGACTGGGTGACCGCGGCCGCCTGCATCGGCGCGGCCGACTGGTTGGTGGTCTGGGGTGGCTCGGCGAACGGGGTCAGCTGCGACGCGGTCGCCGACGAGGCCGCGTAGCCGTACATCGCGGCGGCGTCCTGCGCCCACATCTCCATGTATTGGGCCTCGGTGGCGGCGATCGCCGGAGTGTTCTGGCCGAGGATGTTCGTGGCAATCAAGGTCGCCAGCAGCGCGCGGTTGGCGGCGATCACCGGCGGCGGCACGGTGGCCGCAAAAGCCGCCTCGTAGGCGCCCGCGGCCAGCTTGGCCTGGGCGCCGGTCGCTTCGGCCTGAGCCCCGGTCGCGTGAATCCACGCCACATACGGCGCCGCGGCGGCGGCCATCGCTATCGACGACGGCCCCGTCCACGGTCCCGTCGCCAGCGCTTCGACCGCCGAGTTGTACGACGCGCCGGTGGCCTGCAACTCCGCGGCCAACTCGTCCCAGGCCGCCGCGGCGGCGAGCAGCGGACCCGACCCCGCACCGACATACATCCGCCCCGAGTTGATCTCCGGCGGAAGCGCCCCGAAATCCAGCATCTACTACCTCCGGTCCCCTAAGTGGCCGCCATGGTAGGCGTGGCTTAGCTGCCCTGGCCGCATTCGAACCTCGGTTCTAATGAAACGCATCAAATCCACCACCGAGACCATGAGCTCATTTCACACGTGTCGGACAACTGACCATTTTCTCCTTTATCTGAGGCCCCACCAAGATTGGTGCGCAGCCCAGCGTCGCACCGCTTCACGAATGTAAGTGAAATTGTCACCGCACTGTATTCGGTCGGCGTTCCCGGAAGGTAACGACATGTAAATAATGAATGTCAGCGCGGCGTACCTCGGTGTGAGAACTCTGCGTCTGTAGCTACTCTTTTCGATTCGGGAAGAGCGACGTAAAAACGATTTAAAGCACAACTTAGCAACGGATTGCGAAATGATTCACAACCGCAATTTGAATGACGAATTCCACGGATCGGCGCCATCGCGACGATTCGCTACATCAATTCTGACCGAGGTTTACGCGGAGTCGAAACGGCCCGTAATAGCCTCCTATTTCCATCCGAAAAACAGCACAAAAAACCGCACGCGGTAATGCCGCAAAACCTCGATCGGTTCAGACCCGCAAGCTCATGGCGCACATGTCAATCCGAAATAATTACGTCCTCGATCTCACATTCGATTACGCCCAATTGGAACCGACCGCGCTGTCGGCGCCGGACACGTTGCTCCGGCGGTCTGTGCCTTCTGCCCGTGGGCGTTGACCTGCTTGTAGACCGCCTGGGGGTCTTGTCGCCCGACTGGTGGCCGGCCACCGAACCGGCGCCGCCCCGGGAGTCGCCGGCGGCAAGCACATCGCGAAAGACGGCCTGACGTCGGCTTCCGGCGAGGCCGCTCGGGCGCCAATGGTGGCGGCATGGGCGTCTACGCCGCCGGATTGATGGTTGGTTGTCACGCCATTCCCCTACTGTTCATCAACACGAAGGGTAAGCGGGCTACTCCTCGCCGCCGCTGATTAGCTGCTGACAATTTCCTGGGAGCCGGTTTTCCCTGATCATGCGCGGTTTCTCGACTGTCACCGGGGGCCTCTGGCGGTGGTCAGAATGTTGCCAACCGTCCGACTTTCCTCAAACGTTCTGTAAAGACCGTCGCGACCGTGGGCCGCGGCCCAAGCCACAGAGTTGTCGATACCGGCTCGCAGGTCCGTCGGCCGTGGTGATATCGGAGCCGGGTGCATCGACCACCCTGCGGGAACCGGAGCGGGCTTACGTGGTCTTGTTCTCCGCGACTGCCGCGCTGAGGCCCTCGGCAAGGTCCTCCTGAGTCAGCTCCCTGAACCGCAGCAGCTGCCGCTCGCTGAATTCGGTGACGTCACTGGACAGCACCGCGTCCAGGTCCTCGTCGTCCAGGCGGAAGCTGCGGTGATCGCGTGCCTTCTCCACCACGTTGCGTACGAAACCGGCATTGCCGAGCGTATCGATTCCGCGGATCAAGTCGCCGTCTTCGGAGTAGCTCTCGTCGAGATAAAACCTGGTGTACGACGGCAACAGGGATTGGGCCGCTTCCTCGGTGATGACGTCCTCGTTCTCCTGGCCCATCAACCGGGTCAGCGCGACCAGCTCCTCCGGGGTATAGCTGAAGAACTCGATCACCGTCGAAAACCGCCGCCGCAGACCCTGGTTCACGTCGAGCATCTTTTCCATGGCCTTGGCGTAGCCCGCACCGAAGACCACGAGTTCGTCGCGGTGGTTCTCCATGTACAACAGCAACGTGTTGATGATCGCGTTACCGTACGGGTCACCCTGCTGGTAGCCCTTCTCGTGCAAGGTGTGCATCTCGTCGAAGAACACCGCCCCGCCCAAGGCTTCCTCGAGCATCTCCTCGGTGTTCTTCTCCGCGTCGGCCATGTATCGGCCCAACAGCTTGGTCCGGCTGGTCTCGACCACCACCGGCTTGCGTAGCACCGTCAAGCCGCACAGCTGCTTGGCGAATGCTCGCGCCACCGACGTCTTACCGGTCCCGGGCGGCCCCAGCAGCAGGGTGTGCCGCGACGTCACCGGCACGGGGAGGCCCATCTTGGCGCGCGCCAGGTTCACCTTCGTCGTCGCCTTGATGAGTTTGATCTCCCGCTTGGCGCGCTCCATGCCCAGCATCGCGTTGAGCTCCGCGTCACCCTCGGCGAGATAGCGCGCGGCCTCCTCGGCGTGGCGCGCGGCCTCCACCTCCGCCCGGGTCGGCGCGCTGTCCGCATCCCACGGATCGGTGCGCGCCTCGATGGTTTCCGGGTCGGTCAGGACCAGTCGATAGTTCGGGTTGTCCAGCGCTTCTCGGGCCGGGCTGAACTTCGGATCCCGCGAATAGACCCGGCGCAGCAGCTCGACGGCCTCTTCCTCGCGTCCCAGGTGTCGCAAGCACATGCCCTGGGTGTACAGGGCAATGTTGGCCGCGCCCGGTACCCGGTCACCCTCGACGGCGTCCTGGCCACGCCGCAGCGCCTCCTCGAAGACACCGAGCGACGCTAGCGCCGTGGTGGCCATCGCCGCGCCGGCGGCCTTCAGCTCGGGCTGACGCCAGACCTTGCCCTCCGGGAACTGATTGAGCACGTCCGGCCAGCGGCCGGTCCGGAAATACAGCACACCTCGCACGTAGTCGACCAGCTCCTGCTCGAACGGCTGGCGGGGCTCGATCCCGTCGAGCAGCTCCGCGGCCTCCTCGTAGCGCTTGGCCTCGGCGAGAACGGCCGCGTAGGCGCACGCAAGCGACTCGACGCTGGTGACGGCCAGCTGCAGGAACAAGCCGTCCGAAACCTGCGGACGGAAGTGCAGATCGGTGACCCCGAGCCGGCGGGTCTCCCACCCGAACGTCCGGATCGACGCCCACGCGCCGCCGAGCACCTCGATGCTGCGCTCCCCCGCCAGTAGCCGCGCCAGCCAGGCGTCGCACATCCCGGGGTCCAAATTGCTTGCCGTGGTGAACATCTGCGATGCCACCTGGGGGTTGTGACTCGGTTGTAGCCCGTTGACCGATATCCCGGATGCCAACAGGCCGGCGACCATCGCGTTGCGGGCGCCTTCAGCCGTCGATTGCGGCCGCGTCATTGGGCTACAGGCACGCCCGCCGGGCTCCCTCGCAGCTGGTCGACCGACAGCACTAGGTCATCGTCGTCGTCACGCAGGCCGCGGCTCGGCACGACAAGCAGGTCGCGGGTGGCCGGTGCGGGCAGGCTGGCGCGGACGGCCGCCAGCTGACGTCCGGTGAGGCGGTTGAGGCCGGCGGACACGTCTCGGGGCAGCCGCTTCTCGCTGTGGTAGCGGACCCACGCCGAAATCTGCGGCCGGCCCGCTCGAGCGGTGAGCCGGACGGTCAGCACGGTGGCCACGGTGTCCGCCTGCCACAGCTCGTCGAGCGTGTCGGTGGACAGGTCGGCGGGCGTCACCCAGAAGCTGGTGGTGAAGCCGTTGAAGTGCTTGAGGTGGCGCCAGCCGGGCCGGCTCCAGGTCGGCTCCAGGTCGGCCAGCACCGCACGGTCCACCTCGGTGATCTCCTCGGCGGTCAACGGCCTTGCGGCGCAGGTGAGCCCGTCGAGATCCTGCGCAAGCCGCTCGGTGGCCGCCACGAACGTCGAAGCCAGCGAATCACGGACCGCCACCGCGGCGATGTTGCGCTGTGGGTTCATCCGCAGCACCAGCCAGGTCCGGCGGACATACGAGCTGGGCTCGCCGTTGGCCACCTCCCACTCCTCGGGGCCCCAGTCGTCGAGCTTCGACAACTCCGCGGCGTTACCACCGCGGCGCACCTTCACCGACACGATGTCGATGTCGTCGAGGTGAATATCGAACTGGCGCAAGCCATCAGCGACGGCCTGCACTAACAGGGTGGGCGGCGACGTCCGGTGCCGGTGTCGCGACGACGGGTCGCCGTCACCCCCGTTGAGCGCGATCACCGTCACCAGCTGGCCCTCGTACTCGCGCACGCCGACCTTGTCGCGCCCGAACCGGCGCTGGAAGTCGTGCGGCGGAGTGCAGCCCGCACCCAACGCGGTGCCCGGATCGGCGGACCAATCCCACAGCCAGGTCGCCAATCCCGATGTCACCGTGATGCCGTGATAGGTCACCAACGACAACAGCGCGATCAACGCAGCGAGGCCGACACCCACCCAGAACGCGATGCGGTAGGTGCCCTGCCAGGACTCTGGGCAATGGCTCGCCACCACCAGGATGGCGATGTCCACCAGGAACACCGCCGTGACCCGTGGCCACGACAAAGACAACCCGAACCTGCGCTGAGCTTTCATGACTGTTACTGCTCCGCCCTCATTGCTGCTTCCGCGATCGCTTCATCAGCATCGCCGTACCAAACACGCCCCCGCCGATCAGTAACGCCCCGAGCAGGCCTCCGGCGGCCACCCACACCGGCACCATATCGCGGGCCGGGGTGGGCTTGGGGATGTTCAGAGGCGCCGAAAGTTGCTGCGGCGGCTTCAACGGCCCCTCGGGCACGTCCCACGTCAGCGCCGCCACCGGGTCGACGATGCCGTGGCCGATCTGGTTGTCCACGCCGCGTGCCGGTGCGCGGGCGGTGCGGGTCAACCGGTTGATGACCTGGTAAGCCGACAGCTGGGGGAACTTGGCGCGAACGAGCGCGGCGACGCCGGACACGATCGCGGCCGAGAAACTGGTGCCGGACGGAACCAGCAGCGTGTTGTCGGGTCCGTCGATCGCGTTGATGACGCCGTCGTCCCGGGGCGATAGGCCGACAACGTCGGTGCCGGGTGCGGCGATACCCACCCATGGACCTGCCACGCTCGTCGATCCCTGCCCCTGACCGCCCTGGGTCAACGGGCGGCCGTCTTCGTCGACCGCCCCGGCCGTCAGCACGTAGTCGCTGAACCAGGACGGTGTCACGACCGTGGTGACGGCGTTCCAGTTGCGAGGATCGTTGGGCTGCAAGGGATCATGCGGCGGGTTCTGCTTGCAGTCCTTCTTGCTGGTGTCGCCTGCCGCCGCCACGATGACGGCGTTCTTGTCGACCGCCGCGTAGCGCACCGCGGCGCCCAGCGCGCGCTGGTCGATGATGTTGCGGGCGCTCATGCAGGTCACGTCCGAGATGTTGATCACCTGCGCGCCCATGTTGGCGGCGTGCACGATCGCCCGTGCCATCGTCTGCACGTCATCGATCTTCGCCCGGGTCTGCGGGTCCTCGTCGCCGGTGTAGGCGTCCTTGAGACCGAACGCCTGGCTGGACTGGCGGATCGCGATGATGTCCACATCCGGGGCGACACCGCTGAACGCGTCGGGACCGGCCGACGGCGCAGGCGGTGGAGGTGGCGGCGGTGGCGGTGGGTCGAGCGGGCGTGGGTTGTCAACGCGGACCACGTGCCCGCCATGGGAGTAGCTCGGGATCGTCACCGTGCCGTCCGTGCGGTTGCCCGCGGGAGCCTGCCCGCCGGGTTGCGCCGGTTGAGCGCCGCCCTGCGGTGCCTGCCCACCCTGCGGTGCCTGCCCGCCTTGCGGTGCCTGCCCGCCTTGCGGTGCCTGCCCACCCTGCGGCGGTCCTGGCGGCGGACCGGCCGGCGCGGGCGGCTGCGGTGGAGGCGCCCCGAACGGTCCGGGAGCGGGCGGCTCCTCCTGAGGAGTGGGGGGAACCATCGTCACGGTCTGCGGCAGCGGCGACAACGTCACCGTCTGGGGCGGCGGCGCTTTCGGCGGCGGTTCGGTGGTGGGGATGGTGACCGGCCGGCGCGGCGCAGCCGGCGGCACCCCCGCGCCGTTGGCCGGGGCGGCGCCGATCATCGAGGCCACGATGGTGCCGTGCGCGTCGCAGTCCGACAACCCGTCACCGCCCATGACGTAGTCACCGCCGGGGATCAGATGCGGAAACCGCGGGTGCGGGCTCACGCCGGTGTCGATGACGGCCACCTTCACGCCGGCACCGCGGCCGAACTGCCATGCCTCCTGCAGGTTCAGCATGTCCATGTACTTGGGCTGCAGCCGGAAGTCCGTGCCGGGCAGCACCCCGACCTCGGTGCAGTAGGAGTTCTGCTTCATCGGCGCCGGCGGCCCGGGCGGACCGTCGGGCGGCACCGCCCCCGGATCGATCGTCGGCGGCGAAATCGCATAAGCGGGCGGCAAGCCGGCCAATGCTCCTGAGGCGAGCAAGATTGCGGCGAGGGCGGCAGCGGATGCGCGCCCTCGCCACACCTTGCTACTACCGGTAGCGGATTGCTGCATAGACATTCATCAACCACAATGCCAGCGGGAAGATCGGCATCAGGCAGAGGTATTCGATCCATTCCACGAACTTGCGGAACAGCGGGCTGTAGATGGTGTTGGGCACCACGGCCGCGGAGGTAAGCCCCGCCGCCGGCAGCAGCACCAGAATCGCCGCGCTGATCGACACGGCCAGGGGCGACTGCAACACGAGCGCGTACCGCGCCACGACCGCACCGACGATGAGGACGGCGGTGACGGCCAGGGTGATCGCCTGCCAGCGGTCGACGTAGGAGCGTCCGCGCAGCATCAGGAACCCGGCGCTGAAGCCGGCCAGCAGCAGCGGCAACCAGCGTTGACCGGTGTGCGGGTCCGACAACGCCGCCAGCGAGACGACCATCAGCACGCCCAGACCGATCAGCAGACCCGACAGGAAGGAGCGGGCGCGTTCGGCCTGCACCAGGACGTCACGGACGGACGCGGGTCCCTCGAGAACCGGGGGGCCACCGTCGGAGCGAACCACAGTGGTGGGCAGGTCCGGCCGGGCCTCGAACACCCACCGGCTGGTCGCGGAGGGGAACACCGGCAGCCGGATGCCGGCCAACCGGCGCGAGAGCGCCGGCGCGGTGTGGTAAACCAGCACGCACACGAGGACGACGCTCGTCAGCAGTGTCACCGCGCTGGTCATGGCGACCATTCGCGCCAGGGCCGCGATCGCCGTGACCAGGCTGATGGTGATGAGCGCGGTGTACAGCGCCAGCCGGCGCCCGGTGAAACGCACGGCCAGCATCGCGGCGATGGTCAGCACGCCGAAGCCCAACACCGCGTGCGGGGAACCCACCCCGCCGGGGGGAGCCGCCGCCGCGGCGACCGTGAGGGGCGCCAGGCCGCTCAGCAACAGGATGTCGCCGACGCGGCGATCCTGGTCGGTGCGCGCCCGCATCAGCAGCATCAACGCGACGCCGAGCACCACCGCGGCGATCACCGCGGAGTACGCCGTCGGAAGCCAGGAGTTGTGGTGCCACCGGTACCAGAGCAGCAAGCCCGAGGCGGCGGTGACGCCGGCCGCCACCATCGACGCGCCGACCTGGACCGCAACGACCGGGTCGATCGCGGCGAACCGTTTGCTCAGGTCCGCCGCCACCGCGGTGGAGATGTGCTCGATGACCTGCGAGCGATGCTCGGTGTCCTGGATGAACCGGATCCACAGCCGGTCACCGTCGTAGACGTCCTGTTCGGTCAGGGACTGGGTGGCCCGCAGGGGCGTGCCGTCGACCAGGCAGAGCGCCCACCTGCCGCGACCCATGGCCTCCAACGGCGCCTCGCCGAGCTCCCTGAGCCGGCTGTTGACCACCTTCAGCAGCGGCTCGGTCATCACCGACACCGGGGCGTTGGCGTCCAGCAGGACGCCGATCTGTACGCCCGCGCCGGCCATAACGCCGACCACGACCGCCCGAGGCTGCGAAACTCCCTCAACGTCAGGCTGTAGCGCTTCAACTACCGCAGTCATCGCCCTGAACCCCTTACCGTCGTGAACGTGTTGCCCCGCGCCGCCAGCCGGGCGGGGGTCTGCGCCGGCCCGCTTTCCGGGGCGCTGCGGCCCCCAGGAAAGTGCAGCTCGACTATTCCGAATTCCATCTACCCCGCCTTGCGATTAATAGCTTTGGTGACGCCGGTTTGAGATTTGCTGAAATCTCTTAGAGAAGTATGCCGTGTTGGCATCTCAACCGCATGTTGAGTGCAAAGACATTGGTGAACTTTGTGTTTCGTCGAATGTCAGACCCTGCTGTGGGTTTTCCACTCGCCGTAGGGAAGTGTGTCGAGCACGGTCTTGACGCCCACCTGTACCAATTGCGGGGTCGCCGGGCAGATGGCCAGCCAGGCCTCCCCCGACCCGGCCGTCCGCGCCTGCTGGTAGAGCGCGATGCGGCCACCGGAACCGTCTTTGAGCGACAGCACCGAGGCGCTGGGGCCCTTCGCGTCGTCCCGGTATTGACGCGCATACACCGCGACCTCGGCCGCCGGGTCGGAGAGCGCCTGGCCCAGCGCGGCCACAGTGGCGGCGCTGATGCCCATCCGCCGCAGGTCACCGCCGGAGAACACGTTGAAGCCCGACTCCTGCCACGACTTCGTCGCTTCCAGCATCTCTTCCAGCGGCACGTTCACCGCGTTGATCGCCGCCGGTTCTGCGTGGTGTATCGACTCCAGCGCGTCCAGGACCAGTGACGCGATCGAGGAGCTGTCGGCGATGGCGACGTCGTCGACGGTGATGTCGCTGCCCACCCGTACCGCGGACACCCAGTGCTGGCCGCGACGCGCCAGCACCACCCGGAACTCATTGTCGGGGATGTCACGTGACCCGGGCGGCTGGTTCTCGTCGTCCACCACGCCGTAGAGCAGCTTGCCCCGGGACAGCAGGGCGATGACCTCGAGGTCCGGCGCGGCGAGCACCCTCATCCGGGCGGCCACCTGCTCGTTCACCTGATCGTTCTCGACGATGCCCTGCTCGCGCATCACCGCCATGCCGGGATGCTCGTTGAGCCAGTCGCTCGAATCGGTCGAAACATATGGCCGGCACCGCAGCTCCGGGGCGACGTGCCGAATGTCCAGAAGGGCCTGGAGCATCCAGAAACCGTCGACGTTAACGGTGATGTCAGTGCGGGCGGTCTGTTGGTCCATCAATACCTCGAGGGTTCAAAGTGCACGATAACCGCAGGACGCGGCAGCACACCGACGTGTGGTGTGCTGCCGCGCCTGAAGTTGGGGTTAGGCCCAGCTGGACCCAACGGCGCTGTCGGTGCTGGCCATGTTGCTGC